>JAHDCK010000074.1:0-13769 GCA_020629915.1 Saprospiraceae bacterium | reverse complement strand
ACCTACGAGAAAAATTCTACGATTACACGTTTTAATGAGGGGGAAATTAAAGAGTTAAATGGGTTGGATTTAAAAAAAGAGGATCACTTTATTTTAAATGCTCAACGTGCCCTTGAACTCAAGGCCATGACGAGGAATGCCTTTGATCCACAGGTAATGCCTTTGGTCAATTACTGGGGATTTGGGTACACTCCGAAGAATCCAGTTACCAAAGTAGACAGTGCGAAAGTGGATTCCCTTTTGCAAATTGTAAAGCAGCCTGTGACCATTGAGATGTTGCACGATAAAATAAAACAAACAACTTTTTATAATTTAAAAAAAGTAGATATACGTTCTAAGTTGGATTTTAGTGCACTGGCCAAAGGATATGCGGTAGATCAAATCGGGGCTTTGCTAGAGGGGAAAGGAATAAAAAACTATCTTGTTGAGATAGGAGGAGAAACGATTGTAAGAGGAGTGAATGAAAAGGGAAAAACCTGGACGGTGGCAATTAATGTTCCTAAAGAAGGAGCAGATGTCCGGGACGCACAGACCATTGTGCAGTTAAAAAACAAAGCTGTTGCTACTTCCGGTAACTATCGAAATTTCTACGAAGTCAATGGTAAAAAATATGCCCACACCATCAATCCAAAAACAGGATTTCCGGAAAAAAATAACTTGTTAAGCGTTTCCGTTTTTGCGGATAACTGCATGGATGCAGATGCAATTGCCACCGCTTGCATGGTGATGGGATTGGAAAAAGCAGAGGCTTTTATAACTAAAAGACCCGGGATGGAGGCTTGTTTTATTTACAGTGACGGGAGTGGATATATGAAAACAAAATATACAAAAAAAGTAAAGAATTGGTTAGTGCCACTTAACTAAACTTAGCACAAACTTCCGAGAGCTTTTTTAAATCATAAGTATATTCTTCATATTTTTTTGGATCGTATTTCATTTTTCTGGTTGGAATATAGGCTTTCGGAACTTCTTTCAAACCCAAAATAACCAAAGAAACTAATTTGCCTTTTTTATCTTCATCAGCTGCATAGACAAAACCATCTGGACACGACTCAAATACATCTTTAAAGGAAATATCTTTATTTAGAAAATGATATAACTGTCCAGGATTAATTTTAAAATAAATCCACCGCTTGCGCAAACGATTAGAATCTACAAAATAGCGCAGGAAATCTTCCTGATGCTCATTGACAAAATGGGTGATGATAGCTTCATCATCTTTTATCAGCAAATCTCCTGTAAAGGAAAGATTTATATTAAATTTTTTTAATGGAGTACCATTTAAGTTTTCCATAAATCAGAAGTTTAGGATTTTTGAACATCGGGCATTTTACAATCTTCGTCCGGGCTTTTACCGCAAACCGTACATTCTCCAATTTCATTTTTCAGCATGGGATTATTGGTAGAACAGGTGCCGCGAAATTCCTCTCCCTTAACAACTCCACGAAGGTTGATGAGAACGAAGGAAATTAAAAAAGCCGCAAAAACAATAATAAAGGTTCCAAAAAAAGCACTCATTTTATAGTATTTTACAACATTAAATTTAGAATAATCAAACAGTATAAATATAACATTCAACCTCAATAAAAGTTGCCTTTGTAAAATTAGGTTAAAAATCGGACTTTTGCAGGAGTTATGGCAAATTCAATATCAGAAAAATTAAAAGCATTTGAGCGATTACTCCATATTATGGACGAGTTGCGAGAGCAATGCCCCTGGGATAAAAAGCAGACTTTCCAGTCTTTGCGAAACCTTACTATCGAAGAAACTTACGAACTGGCAGATGCCCTTTTGGATGAAGATCTTCCGGAAATCAAGGAAGAAATAGGAGATTTGTTGCTGCACATGGTTTTTTACGCAAAAATTGCAGATGAGAAAAATGCCTTCGATATTGCAGATGCACTCAATTCAGTTTGCGAAAAATTGATAAAGCGGCATCCGCATATTTATGGAGATATAACCGTTGAAGATGAGGAAGAAGTTAAACGCAACTGGGAGCAACTCAAACTGCAAGAAGGCAAAAAGTCGGTACTGGGTGGTGTACCGCGTTCGTTGCCTGCTATGGTGAAGGCCTATCGGATGCAGGAAAAAACAGCACAGGTCGGTTTTGAGTGGGATCATAAGGAACAGGTTTGGGAAAAAGTTGTAGAGGAGGTAGAAGAGCTTCGGGAGACTATTGATGAAAAGATGTCAATAGAAAAGCGGGAAGAGGAATTTGGAGATGTCTTGTTTGCCCTGATCAACTATGCCCGCTTCATTGATGTTGACCCCGAAACAGCACTGGAAAAAACCAACCGAAAATTTAAAAGACGATTTGAGTATATAGAAAAAAAAGCTCCAAAGCCACTGATTGAAATGACGCTGGAAGAAATGGATGCGCTTTGGGATGAATCCAAAACAAAAGAATAATATGTATAAGTATATCCTTGGTATAATTATTTTATGTATAATAGGAAATGGTTTTATGTCCTGCCATTTTCTCTCCGGGAAAACCGGGCCAAATCCAAATCGGCAAGTTGAAAAACCGATGGAGGAACCCGAAATGCTAAAGGAGAAATGCTTTTATGAAACTATTCCGGGAGATGCGACGATTACTCGAATTGCCAAAGTGAAGACATCTGAGGAAAGTTTATATGGATTTGAGGAATATGCCGTGTACTATAAGTTTCGACCTTACCGGAACTCTCTGGCACATTTAACGATAGGAAAAACCTTCCGGCATTACATTAAAATGAATGAGCAAGGTATAAATCCCGGAAAAAAATATATTGAAAAATATAAAATAAAGGAGGGGAAAGAATACCAGATGTCCATGAAAAAACTCAAATCAGGAGTTTGTAAACCTTTTGAATTCAAATCTGATTTATTGCCCAATGATTACATCGATGTGCGGATGAGCCATGAGGAAACCGTTTTTGAAAATTATGGATTAGTAAAACATGGTGGCTGCCAGTATGATACGATTAGAGGACATATAAAAATTTTAAATATAAAAAAAGCCCCCTTGAGTGCAAAAGATGATACGCCTTATCAGGGATACGAGGTAGAATACAAATTTATCCCCAAGGAACGGATTAGTGATTTTCATAAGGCGGAGTTTGAGGTGCGTACTTTTCGTCACTTTTTATTTTATGAAAATCAGCCCATATATCCAAGTATGTCTTATTTGAAAAGGCATAATATAAAAGAAGGAGTTATCTTTTCTGGTCAGATGCTCATTGCAGCAGTCCGGGGGTGTACGCCCTATGTCAACCTTTGCAGTCAAATGCCGGTAGAGGATTTAACGGAATTATATCAAGTGGCATTAAATTCTAATTATGCTAAAAAACATTGTTACTTTGATACCCTTGTCGGGATGGTTCATGTCATAGGGGTTTACAAAGTCAAGGAGGCAGTGGAAAGCGAATTGAATTATGATGAATATGAAATTTTATATCAATTCTTCCCTTTAACAGCTCAAGGTATAAAACCTGTATACAGAGATTTGATATATAAAGTATGGACGCATAAATTGTCTTATAACGGCAAAGAGGTCAATCCGGGGTTAGATTATATAAATAAATATATTTTAGTAAAAGGCAGGCAGATGGCCGCCCAGCTGAGACTGAACCGCCACGGTGTTTGTGCTCCCTATGATTTGTGGGCGGAATATCTCCCTACAAATGATTTGGCTGAAATCCACACAAATAAGAATAGAAAAGTAGCCAAACCTGTTGCTGCAGCACCTGTTAGATCATTTGAACAAAAAATAGAGTTAAGAGATTTACCACGCTACCAAAATCCTTCGATCTGCCGATATGGAGAAGTAGAAGGATATATAAAATTTCATACAATAAAAGCACCTGATCCGGGAGCCGCTTCAAAATATGGATATGTCCCATATATTGTAAAATTTTATTTTACTCCATTGGAGGAAGTAGACACGAGATATGTTCAACCTATGCACCAGTTTGAATTGATTTTGACAAGACGGGACGGACAGGCCTTTTTTCCGTCAAAATCTTACTTGCAAAAATATGGTGTTACCACAGGGGCCGTGAGGGAGGCCAAGTTAAAATATAGGTTGGATCTTGGGCAATGCCAACCTTATATCTTTGACATTTCAGGAATTCCCAATGACTTGTTTTTTACAAATGGAAATTAATAGTCATTACTTTATTTGTTAGTTTAATATTCAAGAAATTTAATTTTAAAATAAAATGAGAAAAAACCTCATCGACAGAACAACCTCCGCTAAACTTTTTGAAGAGGCTAAAAAATATTTTCCGGGAGGAGTAAACTCTCCGGTTCGAGCTTTCAAATCTGTATCCGGACCACCGCTTTTTATTAAAAAAGGAGAAGGCTGCCGAATTACAGATGAAGATAATAATGTATATATTGATTTTTGTTGCTCTTGGGGTCCTTTAATTCTGGGACACAATAATGAAGCCGTTCGCAACTACGTTACCGAAACTGTAGCAAAGGGAACTTCCTTCGGAACCCCAACGCGCCTGGGTAATGAATTGGGAAAAATGATATTGGAAAATCATGCCTATATTGAAAAGATGCGCTTCGTTAGTTCCGGGACAGAAGCGGTTATGTCTGCGCTTCGATTGGCCAGAGGATATACTGGAAAAAGTAAAATAATAAAATTTGAAGGATGTTATCACGGTCATGTAGATGCACTCCTCGTCAAGGCCGGATCGGGGTTAGCTACTTTTGGCGTGAGTACCTCCGCCGGGGTACCGGAGGCCGTTGCCGGGGACACCATTGTCTTGCCATTGGATAATGACGCATTGCTAAAAGAAATATTAGAAAAATATGCAGATGATATTGCTGCAGTTATCCTCGAACCTATCCCGGCCAATAATGGATTGTTATTGCAGCGTCCTTGTTGGTTGAAAGATTTAAGAGAATTAACAAGAAAATTAAATATATTATTAATTTTTGATGAAGTAATTTCCGGCTTTAGAGTGAGTTTTGAAGGAGCTGCTGGAAATTATGTTATCCAACCAGATATTTTGACTTATGGTAAAATCATAGGAGGCGGAATGCCGGTAGGGGCCTATGCGGCTTCAGCAGAAATTATGAGCCACATCGCACCGGAGGGAGACGTTTACCAAGCGGGTACTCTTTCGGCAAACCCCGTAGCAATGGCTGCTGGTTTTGCAACTTGCCAACAATTGTTGCGCCCCGGATTCTACGAAAATCTGGAAAGTAAAACGACCAACTTTATTAGTCGTATATTAAATTACTCCGGGAAAAAAGGTTATGAGATTTCCATTCCTCAGGCAGGTTCTATTTTCTGGTTTGCTTTTACCCGGGAAAAAATTACCCGTGCGGATCAAATTCAATCCGAAAGTATGGATAAATTTAAAATATTACATCATGAGTTATTACAGCGGGGCGTTTATCTTGGACCATCGGGTTATGAGGTAGGGTTTGTCTCTGCTGCGCATACAGAAGCAGATTTGGAAGAAGCCGCTCAAAAAATTTGTGATTGTCTGGATATTGTTTTTAGGTAAACGGGCATTCGAGATTTGTAAAACAAATCCATATTTTGATGAATAAATTCTTAACCTTTGTTACTTTGGTTTTTCTTTGTTTGCTTCTCTCTGCATTTGAAATTAAAATCCCGCTCACTTACGAACAAGACATTGCACCAATTATTAGGGACAATTGCCTGACCTGCCACATCGGTTCTGATCCGGATGGGGGATTTACATTAGATACTTATGAAAAAGTAAAATACGAAATAACAAATGGACATTTATTAAAGCGTATCAATGACCGTAAGAATCCTATGCCTCAAGGTGGATTGATGAAGAAAAATTTTAGGAAAAAAATTGCAAAATGGGCAGAGCAAGGATTTCCTCGCAGTGACATTTTAAAAGAAAATATAAAAAAAGAAACGATAATTATTCGTGCAGAATTAAATCCGGTTGCGCTGGAAGATGGTTTTGATATATTTGAAAAATTACAAGGTCACTGGACGGGAAAACTGAATATCATGGGCGCAAAATACGAATGGTTTGCTTATGATTTTCAGCCTGTTTCTGATGCTCACCTTTTTGGAATTTATGAAGGGGGAACGATGGGAAATATTATGACTTCTTTTTTTGTAGGTCAAATAAATGGACAAAAAGTTATCCTGGCAAGGAATGGAGGTATTTTAAAAAATACTTACCGGATGAGTTACTTTATTTTGGATGAGGTAAAACGCACTGGAGAAAAAACATATTATCGCTTTTCTGATGCAATTGGAGGCAGAGATATTATGTGGATGGAATTAGAATTTTCAAAAAAGGAAATGCACTTCAAATCTTATACCAGTCGCTTTGGATTGAACGGTCGCCCAAAATTGCACATGGATTTTCAGGGAAAAAACAGATATAAAAAAGATAAAAAAATATACAAAAATTTTCCATCAAAAGAAGTGGAAATAGATTTAGGAGAAGGATGGCCAACGCCGGAGTGGGGCAGTACTTATAATGAAATTACATCAGCGAGTTATATTTTTCAATCGGAAGAAAAGGACTGGGACGCCCTCGCATTGAAAGCCAATGATCCAATGCCCAGAGAAAAATTAAAAGGCTTATCCCGGCTAAAAGTCTTTTTGGATGAGCATAATTCTAATAATAAAAATACCATTATATACTTGTCTGAAAAATCCCTGACCGATAAAAACGGACAACTCCTTACAGAATACAAATATTTAAAAAATGAATTAACGGAGTCCATTCTTCATTTTCCTGAAGTTAAATTTCCACAGAATAGTTTTACATTTGACCATTTGCATCCTGGGAAATATTTCCTCACTGCCGTTGTTGATAGGGATGAAAATCAATTTGCAACGGAAGGAGATATGGCTTCTGAAAGTTTTTTCCTTGAAGTTCTACCGGGAAAAGAAACCGTTATTCAGGTCGGATGGTAGATTCTTTTGCCAAAAAACCCTACCTGAATTTATAGTTCAACCAACCCCTCAAGGCTCTAAATGATTTCATTTGGTTGTAATTTGAGATATGTTCAATTTTTTTTCAGAGAAAAAACCCAGCTTGTTGCTGGTGTCAGGTGGGACACCTGACACGAAACCTTTTTTCCCGTCAGGTGTCCCACCTGACACGAAACCTTTTTCCCGTCAGGTGGGACACCTGACGGTTTCAGGGCAATCATCTTTTTTGACCAAATGAAATCATTTAGAGATCCCCTCAAGCTACCCTTCTTGTTTTAATAAAAATCTTCCCCGCTCATTTTTCCAAACCTTTCCCATCACTGTCTCCGGATCGTGCTCAAAAATTAATATACAATCTTCTTCAATAGCTTTTTCCAAAATGACTTTGCGTTCCTGCATCGTTTTTAGTGGTTCATTATCATAAGCCATCACATAGGATGGATTTAAGTGATTGGAAGATGGAATTAAATCTGCACAATAAATATATTTTTGATTATCTGTTGTCAAAACCGGCAACATCATAGCATGAGTATGACCATAAACAAACTCAATATGAAAACCCGGACAAAACTCCAGACCATTTTCTACTTCCAGCATTTTTAACAATCCCATTTCCTGCAGCGGAACAAAATTTTCCTGGAGATAAGAGGGGATTTCGCGAGGAGAAGGATGAAGTGCCCATGCCCAATGCGCATCATTTGTCCAATAAGTCGCATTGGGAAAAGTTGGAATTATTTTTCCATCCTTATCTTTTGACAACGCCCCACCGGAATGATCAAAATGAAGATGCGTAAAAAAGACATCCGTAATTTCCTCCGGATTGACGGAATAGTTTTTTAAGTTTTCTAAAAATAATTCCTGACCTGTCGGTTCAAAAAAATGCTGAAATCGCTCGTCCTGCTTTTGCCCAATCCCTGTATCAATTATTATTTTTCGATTCCCGGTTTCAACGAGTAAGGCGCGCATCGCCCAGGTACACATATTATGCTCGTCCGCCGGATGTACCCGACTCCAAAGTTTTTTTGGAACCACGCCAAACATAGCTCCTCCATCCAGTTTAAAAAAACCTGTATTTATAGGCGTTATTTTCATATTTATAAAATTTAATTTTTGTGGTAACAAAGATAATGCTTTCTCTTTGCAATACGTTGGATGCTCCGCTTGAATTAGGGTTTTCTGATAAAAGTCATTTTGACAATTTGAGACCTTTTTTGCCTCTTTTCGGTGGAAAATTATTTTTTAAAAAAACTTCTTCTGGAATGCAAAGACAGGTAAAATGAAGGGGCAACCCACATCGCTTTCAGGGGGCATTTCAGATGCCGAAAACAAACTCCGGTCCGGAGTATTGTATTTCAAGTGTTAGTAAAAATATTGTGGTAGAAAGAATAAAAGATGTATTTTGGGAACAAAGCTTTGTATCTTTGTTAAAAATTCGGGAATATGAGTGCAAAAGAGAAACAGGAAAAAATGATGGAGGAAGTAATGAAAATTTTTTCACATCATTTAGAAAAAAACAGCCTCCGCAAAACCCCGGAACGTTTTGCCATTTTGAGGGAGATTTACCATCGGACGGATCACTTTGATGCAGAAGCTTTGTACATCCACATGAAAAACCAAAACTATCGGGTGAGCCGCGCCACCGTTTATAATACACTGGAACTTTTAGTCAATTGCGATCTGGTCACGAAGCATCAGTTTGGAAAAAATCTGGCTCAATACGAAAAATCCTACGGATTTAAACAACACGATCACCTTATTTGTGTGGACTGTGGAACGGTCATTGAATTTTGCGATCCAAGAGTTCAGCAAATCAAAAATATGGTTGGTGAATTAATGGATTTTACTATTTCTCACCATTCTCTGAATTTATATGGATCTTGTAATCAGGGGATGGAAAACTGCAAAAGACGAAAGGCCGTTCAAGGGACAAATTAATATTATAAATATGAAATTTTAATGGATTTTAATACGGAAATAAAAGATGATATAGCTGTTTTTACAATACATAAGCTCGTTAGTGATTATGACAACAAAACAATTTTGGAAGTAGTGGAAGAAGTTATAGTAGAAGGACATACAGATATTATAGTAGATTTGAAGCACTTGCAATTTATCAATAGCTCCGGGTTGAGTTTTTTAATGTCTGTCCTGACACGAGCTCGCAACGCAGGGGGAGATATGTATATTATAAATGTATCAGAACAGGTTTCCAGGCTTCTCGTTATGACCAAACTAGAAAGTCTGTTCACAATGTTTGAATCGGAAGAAGAAGCTAAAAATGCGTTTATTCAATGATTTATACGAAAGTAGTTTGATTACTCAAAAATGTAATTTTTTTATATTCTCGTATTGAATTATTAAATTAAAAAAAATGGTTGATATAATTTTAGGATTACAATGGGGAGATGAAGGCAAAGGTAAAATTGTAGATTACCTCGCCGGAAACTATGCCATCGTCGCTCGTTTTCAGGGCGGACCCAATGCCGGGCACACCCTAATATTTGATGGGAAAAAATATGTGTTGCATACCGTACCCTCAGGGATTTTCCGTTCCGGCATTATTAATTTGATTGGAAACGGAGTAGTCATCGATCCCATTACCCTTCAAAAGGAGCTTGAAGCAGTTCGCGCACATGGAATGCCCTTTGAAGATCGACTCCTCGTAGCCAAAAAAGCGCATTTGATTTTACCTACGCACCGTTGGTTAGATAAAGCCTCCGAAGCTGCTAAAGGAAAAGCCAAAATTGGTTCTACTTTAAAAGGTATTGGGCCAACTTACATGGATAAGACCGGAAGAAACGGATTGAGG
Organism: Saprospiraceae bacterium; assembly: GCA_020629915.1. Taxonomy (GTDB): domain Bacteria; phylum Bacteroidota; class Bacteroidia; order Chitinophagales; family Saprospiraceae; genus JAHDCK01. The sequence continues at coordinate 4,029 of JAHDCK010000074.1, read as the reverse complement.
GTTGGTGATTTGATGGATTCTAATTTTGATAAAAAATATAATAATTTAAAGGATAAACACCTGCAACTATTAGCAATTTACCCTGAAGTAGAATTTGATATAGAGGGAGAAGAAGCCAGGTGGATGGAAAGTCTTTCCGTTTTAAAACAACTCAAACAGGTTGATGGAGAATATTTTATTCAAAATGCACTGAAGGCCGGACAGAAAGTTTTGGCCGAAGGTGCCCAGGGATCTATGCTTGATATTAACTTTGGAACTTACCCGTATGTCACTTCTTCAAATACGTTATCTTCTGGTGTGTGTAGTGGACTGGGTATTGCTCCTCAGCAGATTGGTGAGGTCATCGGGATTACCAAAGCCTATTGTACAAGAGTTGGTTCAGGCCCTTTTCCCTCAGAATTATTTGATGAAACCGGAGAATTTCTGCGCAAAGAAGGGCAGGAGTTTGGAGCGACAACCGGAAGGCCAAGAAGATGTGGTTGGATTGATATTCCACAATTAAAATATACGATAATGTTAAATGGCGTGACTCAACTTGTCATGACAAAAGTAGATGTGCTCAATCAGCTTACGGAAATAAAGGCGGCTTGTCAGTATCAGGTGGATGGTAAAATGACGGAAGCATTGCCATTTGATTTAGAGCAAATTGAGCATCCCGTTTATTGTTCCTGGCCCGGATGGAATCAGGATTTAAAAAATATAAACTCCTTTGATGGGTTTCCGGCTCCTTTGAGGACCTATATTGAAGATATGGAGGGATTGCTCGATGTTCCGATTAAAATGGTTTCTGTAGGACCCGACCGGACAGAACTGATTGTGAAAAATGCCGGCGTAGCCGTTTAAAAAATACCTGATATTCTCCTTGAGTTTACCTGCATTTCGCCGACCGATTTCTTCTTCGGAAACAGAGACTTTTAAAAAAAAATTATTGCAGTGGGGTGCTGCTTTTGATCCTTTTGTATTTCTGGATAACAATAATTATAAAGAAGATAAATATCATTCCTTTGAATGTATCGCAGGCATTGGAGCAAAAGTTGTTTTGGAGGTTCCTTCTCCCGGCGGAGCATTTGAAGCTTTAAAAAAATTTCGCCAAAAATATTCGGGTTGGATGCTGGGGTATTTTTCCTACGATTTAAAAAATGAAATTGAAAATCTCCAATCCAAAAATTGGGATGAATTGGGTTTTCCGGCGCTTCACTTTTTTATTCCTAAAATTATTATTTTTATAAAAGAAAATTTTATTTATGTTGACTCAATGGAAAGAGATGAGTTAAGTATTTATAATAAAATTTCTAATTTTAAACCAGATTCTAAAAAAATAAATAAACAACCTGCCCCAGACTCAACTGGGCTTGTGCCTCGAATTTTAAAAAATAATTATCTCCAAATCATAGACAAAATTAAAGAACACATCGTGGAAGGAGATATTTATGAAATGAATTTTTGTCAGGAATTCTATCAGGAAAATTTTTATTTAAATCCCCTGGAAATTTTTGAAAAACTGAATGCTAACAGCCACGCTCCGCATTCTGCTTTTTATAAAATGAATGAAAAATTCCTCCTCTGTGCCAGCCCCGAACGCTTCCTAAAAAAAGAAGGAATGAAACTCATCGCCCAGCCCATCAAGGGAACACGAAAGCGCGGCAGAAACATAGAAGAAGATAAAATATTACTAAATGAGTTGTCAAAAAGCAAAAAAGATCAAGCTGAAAATATCATGATAGTGGATCTCATGCGTAATGATTTATCCAGGAGTTGCCTGCCCGGGACGGTGCGGGTAGAAGAATTATTTAGCATTTATACCTTCCGGCAGGTCCATCAAATGATTTCAACAATAACAGGTGAACTAAAATCAAATATACATTTTATCGATGCTATAAAAAATGCTTTTCCTATGGGTTCTATGACGGGTGCTCCAAAAGTGAAAAGCATGGAATTGATAGAGCATTATGAAAAAACAAAAAGAGGATTGTACTCTGGTGCAGTAGGGTATATTTCACCCGAAGGAAATTTTGATTTTAATGTTGTAATTAGAAGTATTTTATATAATAAAAAAAATAATTATGTTTCTGCTTCTGTAGGTGGAGCGATTGTTTACGATTCTGATCCGCAGGAAGAGTACGAGGAGTGCCTGACAAAATCCAAAGCCATGCACGAAGCCCTGAAATAATCTTAAACAGAATTGATTTACCAGGGCAAACGCACCAAAATAAAAGGAGGCAGAATAACATGGAGGAACAGGGGATTTTGCCACGGAGGGACAAGATGCTGACCAAAGCGTCAGTGGTATTTTTATGGAAGTTTATTTTGGTTCGTTTGCCCAATTGATTTACCTTTTCAAAGAAAATCCATATTTTTGAAAAAAACCTCCAAGATGAACCAAAATAGAAAAGGTGAAACCCATATACTTGCGGTAGCTATAGATGACTATCCCGGCAAGATTGTTTCAAAAGGAAATGCTGTGACAGACGTATCTGAATTTTTAGAATTGAATGTCGAGCGATACGGGGTCCTTCCCAAGAATATTATCGAACTCTTTGATGCAAGAGCAACTAGAAAAAATCTATTTGAAAAAATTGGTTATTTAACTGAAGTGGCCAATGATCAGGATGATTTAATTATATATTTTTCAATAATAGGTATATTTGATTCCCAAACCGGAAACAATAGTTACCATTTAGCGGATGGGATAATTTCTCAGGAGGAAGTTGATGCTCAAATCAATAAATTGAAATTAAAAAATGTATTTATAATTTTTGATTTTAAGGTAGCGGGTGATATGTTTCCGCCTGGAGAAGCACAGGTTTCTGTAGATACTTTTTGGGGATTGGATAATGCTTTGATGCTGGTGTCTGGCAGAAATGCCGAAGACCAGGAAAGCCCTTTATCAAAATCCCTGCTCTTTCACCTGAGAGAAAATTTTGAAGACCAATTGGATGTCGGAATTTTAACTGATAACATTTTGAAGGAATTGAATCCAAACCGCACCCACTCCAAAGGGGTTGATGTATCTGGCAATTTCGTATTTTATTTAACGGTACATATTCCTGTAATTATAGAAAGTATGCCGACGACAGTGATTAGGGAATCAGCCTCAATGGTAGTAGTCGATTCCCACAGCGATGTTAGCCCCGGCGATGAAACGGGAATGGAGGCAGAAGTCAAGGTGAAGATGGAAGGGGATTCCAAGGGAAAGCTCACCCATGATATCCCCGAAAATATGGAACTCAAAAAACCAACCAAATGTCTCGTGCGCATTGCCCAGACCGAAGAAGTTCTGTTGGAAGGTTGGAACAAGCCAGGTACACCAGTCGAATCCGTCACGATTGCAAAAGTAATGGATGTGGATTTAATTGATATATCCGATGGTGTAAATTTTAAAATTATGCCTGTTTCTAATGACGATCAGTTTCTGGAAGAAGGTACTTATACCCAATGGATGTTTTACGTCACACCGCTGTTACCAGGGGCGCATCCCTTGTTGCTAAAAGTGGCCACCGTTCAAATTATAGACGGAAAGGAAAGAACCAAAGATATTGTATTGGAAAAAATCATAGATGTAAAATCTGAGGATACACCTGCTCCTGCTGATCCTAATTCCTTCGAGGGTAGAATCCATCATCTAAAAATATTACTGGCCAAAGATCTCAAGGAATTTTTTAATAAACTCAATAGCCAACTCGACAAAGACAGCGAAAAAATGAATATGTTTGTTATTCAATTCGGCCGTTTTGCTTCTACCAATCAAAGTCTCGAAGGTGGACTGATTCCATTTGACGAGGCAGATTTGGTTTTTAATAATATTAGAAATGCCATGACCAAATGGCTGGACAGTTTGGAAGACAAAGATTTATTGGCTCTGATGTAAAATCATCCTGCCCCGAAACCGTTAGGTTTTCCTTGACATTCATCGTCAGGTGTCCCACCTGACATAGCAACAAGCAGGCTTTTTTTATTTGTAGATAATGTGATTTAGTACATTGTGTAAAAAGTGATTTATAAAATTAAAAGCAAGATGACTGGCGTAGG
>JAHDCK010000073.1 GCA_020629915.1 Saprospiraceae bacterium | reverse complement strand
GGGCCGTTTATTGAGCGCAAATTAAATGTGCTGGGTATATATACGTTTAAACAAATTGCGAATTTTACCGAAGAAGATGAAGAAAAAGTGAACGATGCCATTGAATATTTCCCTGGACGTATCAAGCGGGATGAGTGGGCGAGACAGGCAAAGGAGTTAGCAAAATAATTTTTTAATAAAATATATTTTTTTTAAACCGGGCAATTTTTTGTTCGGTTTTTTTTATTATATACAACCAAAATAACTCAATGGGTTACTTTTTATAAAAAGAAAACCTGCGAGCATATGATAGTGAAAAATATATTATTTTGTATTATTGTTATGTGTGGTTTGCAGTTACAGGCGCAGACAAAAAGAATAATAAAATCAGAGGCAAAGCTCTACTGTCAGTGTTACAAGTCATTTGAAAAAAAGAGAAAGAGGCTGGATCGAAAAGTTATAAGAGAGGAAAAATCATCAAATAATAATTCTGAAAGCCGCTTGTTTGGGGGATATAGATTAGATTTTAGCTTTGGAGAATGTATTGACAAAAAGAGAAATGCCAGAGCAACAAAATATATTAAGTCTCTTAATATAAAAGAAATGAAAAAATTTAGAAGAAGCGTAAAAGCAGAAATAAAAAAAAGAAATTCCAACAAGTGTAACCCTGAATACTTCTAAGTATTTTTATTTTATATACCCTTGAATCAATTTAGTAGCTTCCTTATTCCCCAAAGCCTTCGCCACCGATAGCGGTGTATCCCCGCCAAAGACTTCTTTGATTTCCGGATTTGCTCCATTTTCCAAAAGCAATTTCGCTATTTCGAGATGACCATATCGAATACTTTCCACCAAAGGGGAAGCCAAAAACTCAGGATGCTGATAATTGGGATCGATGCCCGTTTGAAGATAATAGGCCGTTAATTCCTTATCGCCCAACTCGATGGCTCTAAACATTTCTTTCCAGTTTCCTCCGGACATAAAATCTTATATTTATAAAATATATTTTACTTCTCCTCCAAAAATGGATACCGATAATCCTTCGGCGGATTAAAATTCTCCTTGATCGTCCTAGGAGAAATCCAACGGTAAAGATTCAAAATAGAACCAGCTTTATCATTCGTTCCCGATGCCCGGCCACCACCAAAAGGCTGTTGACCTACGACTGCTCCGGTCGGTTTATCATTCACATAAAAATTCCCTGCAGCATGGCGCAAAATATTTTTGGCAGTATCTACGGCTCCTCGATCCGTAGAAAAGATGGAACCCGTCAGGGCATAAGGAGAAGTTTCATTTAATATATGTAAAATATCTTCAAACTTGTCATCCTCGTAAGGATGAACCGTCAGTACCGGCCCAAAAATTTCCTCACACATGGTTTTGTACTTGGGATCAGAGGCTTCAATGACGGCAGGATTGATAAAATAACCTTTGGATTTATCATACTCTCCACCAATGACAACAGTAGCATCTTTAGCTTTTCTAGCTTCCGAAATATAGTGACTGATTTTATCAAAAGCACGTTCATCAATAACGGCATTGATGAAATTTTGGAAATCTTCCGGCGAACCTAATTTCATGGATTTGACATCCCTGGCTAATCCTTTTTTTACTTCCGGCCACATGCTTTTCGGTACATAAGCTCTGGAGGCAGCCGAGCATTTTTGTCCCTGAAATTCAAACGCTCCCCTGGACAAAGCGGTAATGACCTGATCGACATCCGCAGACGGATGCACCATCACGAAATCCTTTCCACCTGTTTCCCCCACGATGCGCGGATAAGTTTTATACTTAGAAATATTTTGTCCGATAGTTTTCCAAAGGTACTGGAAGACGCCCGTGCTACCCGTAAAATGCAACCCGGCAAAATCGGGGTGTTCAAAAATGATTTCTCCGGCGACTGGCCCGTCAGTATAAATTAAATTAATCACGCCATCTGGCAATCCAGCTTCCCGGAACAATTCCATGATGACAATGGCGGAGAAAATTTGCGTTTCAGCAGGTTTCCAAACCACGGTGTTGCCCAGCATGGCCGGAGCTGCACAGAGGTTGGCCGCAATGGAGGTAAAATTAAAAGGTGTGATGGCAAACACAAAACCTTCCAGTGGACGGAACTCCAATTGATTCCAAATGCCCGGCGCACTATTCGGTTGCTGCTGGTAAATTTCCGTCATGTATTCTACATTAAAACGGAAAAAATCAGCCATTTCACAAACGGCATCGATCTCCGCCTGAAAGACATTTTTACTCTGGCCGAGCATAGTAGCAGCATTCATTTTGGCGCGGTAAGGCCCAGCCAGCAAATCAGCAGCGCGAAGAAAAATAGAGGCGCGTTCCTGCCAGGGCATGGCTTCCCAGGCGGGCTTGGCATCCAGTGCAGCTTTGATAGCTTGGTTTACATGTTCCGGTCCACCCTTGCAAAATTCGCCCAATTTGTGTGCCGTTTCATGTGGTGGATAAATAGCCACTCGCTCGGAAGTGGTGACTTCTTTCCCGTTTATAATCATTGGGACGAGGGTTTCTTTTGATTTATAATCTGCCAATGCTTCCTTAACGGCTTTCTTCTCCGAAGAGCCGGCTCGGTAGGAAAGTACGGGTTCGTTTTTTGCTTTTGGAACAGTAAAAAATGCGTCTGCCATGTTGTTTTTATTTAAATTTTAAGAAAGCAAAAATAGGAAAATTTTTGGAGGGTTTTTAGGGTTTATTTTTGTGATCAGGGGTTTCTTTTAAAAATAAAACGGTCTAATACTGCGACCGCTCTGCAGTCGTAAATTACAATTGAAATATTATTGCTAACCTATTGTGAACACTCTGCGGTCAGTGTTAAGGGACATGACCGCAGAGCATTCGCAGTATTTTTTTATGAGAAAACCCTGCTGACTCCAAATGATCTCATTTGGTTTCCAAGGTTGAAATCTGCCATTTTTTCAAAAAATGGCAGATTTAGCACAATGGCAATAATAATTTTGACCAAATGAAATCACTTTTAACCACCCTGCTTTTTGTGAAGAATTTTTTAAAGAGAAGAATATTCAGTGCGAATTATTAGTATATAATGTTTTTATGTATTTAATAATATAGAAGGAGATGGTTAAGCAGATTGGATAAATAATATATAATATTACTTCCATTGTGGCGGAAGCTCCATCTTCGCCTACATAAAAATCTGTGTCAAGCCAGGATTTTATTGTATTTGTAAAATAAAAATCCAAGGAAGCATTTAATTTTAAGAAGGATAAAAGTAATATTATTGAGGCTATAGTTGTAGTAAAAATATATATTAATATTTTTATGAAATTCATGAAACCTGCGGATCAATTTTTATTTCATCCGGCAAAAAGGGAGAAGCATCTCCGCCGCCTTTAATGATTTCTCTTACGATGGTAGAACTAAAATGCGAGTACTTCGGCTCACTAATCAGGAAGATGGTTTCGATGCCATCTCCTACGATGGCATTGAGTTGAGAAATCGTTTTTTCATAATCAAAATCCGAGGCATTTCTAAGGCCCCGAAGCAAATAGCGCGCACCGACCTTTTGACAATAGTGCGCAGTTAGATTTTCAAAATGAGCAACCTCCACTTTTTCTTCTTTAGCAAAAACATCTTCCAGCCATTGGAGTCGTTGTTCTAGTGAAAATAAATATTTTTTTGAAGAATTAACCCCGATGGCAACGATGATTTTATCAAACAAGGGCAAGGCTCTTTTGACGAGTTCTACATGACCCATTGTGATGGGGTCGAAGGAGCCGGGAAAGACAGCAACTTTGGGTTTCATGGTTTATTTAAAATTAATTTTTAAATATACTAAAAATAGTTTTTCCATAATTGCGCACCTGATGAATTTTTTCATGGTGCTGAAAATCATGATTGGGATTGTGCTCCAAAACGAGCCAACCGCCTTCTTTTAATAGATTTTTTTCAAATATAAAATCTGGAATGCTATCGAGGTTTCTCAAACCGTAAGGCGGCCCGGCAAAGATGTAATCGTATTGCTCCTTGCAGATTTTTATATATTTAAAAACATCGAGTCTTAGAATATTCAAGTGATCTTCGATGTCAAGTTTTTTGGCGATTTCTTTTACGAAGCGCACACAGCCTGGAAATTTATCCACGTAAGTAGCATCCGTACATCCTCGGGAAATAAACTCGTAACAGTGATTGCCCGTCCCGCCAAATAGATCGAGTATTTTTAAATCTTCTATATTAAAATTATTTTCTATAATATTGAAAAGACCTTCCTTGGCATAATCCGTAGTCGGGCGCGTTGGCCAGTTTTTGGCAGGAGGTGTGAAGCGTCTGCCTTTGAATTGCCCGCCGATTATTCGCATACTTTCAAGCTAAATAAATCAAAGAAAAGGTGATCCGGTATATCGTCAAATTTTTGTCCTAGATGGTAGAAGCCAGGTCTTTTAATAAAGTGTATATGACGAATATATCTATGTAGTAATTGATGTGTTTTGGAATCTGGCATCATTTCCCCCAATAAAGTAACAGGAACGGTCTCAGGGCTGAGTTGCATTTGTTCTATAATGAGCATAACAAAATAGACATAATCCTCAGCGGTATAAAATTTAAAGGTATTGTGAAAAACAATATTTTTTTTATTAAAATAAAAAATCTGAATGTGATCCCCTACGGTATTCAAAAACAGATGTTGTCCGTCTGCAAAAGCAGGCATGGCATGGATAGCTTTTGCCAGAGCGGAGGAAAGATGAAAATATCGGGCATTAGGAAAATAGGCCGACAACAAATTTTTCACCTCTTTATCAAAAGAATAAACATTTTGGATATCAAGAGGTTGGATGGCATCGGATAAAATATAATCTTGCTCTGAAAGGCCGGTTGCTCTTTCGAGATAGGCTTTTTTTTCTGTTTCCTTGAATAATCGGGCTGGAACCAGCGTCATTTTGGGGCTAAACAGAGCAATTTTGGTTTTGCGGTACGTTGCTTTGAGGTGGCTATCGAGCACCAGGGTATTTTTGAGCAGGTCGCGAATAGGTTCATAACTACCTTTATTGTTAAAAGGGTAGGTTTGGAGTTTTAAAAGGCGCTGCTGCTCATTACTAATGATATAAAAAAATCTGTCTATTCCGACGAGAATAGACAGATCATAAGTAGTAGTGGAATTCTCACTAAAATTATCCTCAATTATTTGATAGTTATGGCGTGCCTCATTTTCCACTCTAAAAATATCATTTTACCAGTTTCCGGCCAGTGTTGGTTTAGTGAGATCTCCAAATTTTCTTACTTCGCCGGGTTTGTAAGAATCATCGTAACGCATATAACGGGAGCGATACTTATTACTTTTTTTATCATAATTACCGGCATATTTGCCCATGTATTTGGCGATAGTAACTCCAGCTTCCATTACAGGAACCTCAGTAGCCTGATACTCTATGAGCATAGCTTCCATTTTAAATTTCTCTCCGTCTCCATAAGGAACCAGCTCGATATTATCCAGTTCTATTCCGGTTCTGGCGATAGAGTCTTTGGCATTGACATAAACGGTTTCATAAGATACCTTGTCTTTTTCCTTTGAGTCCGGATCACCAAATACTTTGACAATTTTGAAGCTATCAGTATTTAAAACCAATCGCAAAGTATCGAAAGTAGGAGCGTATACTCCTTTGATGGCGCGATAGGCTTTTTGAGCTTCCCGGATTTTCTCCAATTGTTGTCTCACAGCGACTTCTCTTTTATCTCTTTCTGCCTGAAATTGAATAGGTTCATTTATGGCAGTAAAAAGTAGATAAGTCAAAAAACAAATCAAGGCTAATAACAATAAATTAATGACGATTCTCATAATGGTATTTTTCGAATGTTGTTTTGTTATCGGATTTTCGCAATTATACTATTTTTCTACAAAATAAATACAAAATTTTTATTCTAAAAGAAAGGTTGATTCTAAAAAATGAGCAAACCCTGTCAAAACCCCTAAAAAAAACAACTTTATCTGCCTTTAGAGCGTTCTTTGAGCGGAATAAAGATACCGAAAAAAATATCCGATCTAATTTTGAGGTTTGGTATTTCATCTGGAAACTCCTAATTTTATTCCCGACACAACATCCATTCAAAGCTGTTTTGAGTAAAAATGGCTTTGTAAAACCAAACTAAATTAACAATCCCATGGGCTGGTTTAAACGATTAAAAGGCGGAATCAATACCACAACCAAACAGAAAAAAATTGTCCCGGATGGTATCTGGGGGAAGTGTTCCAAGTGTGGAGCTGCTCATACCACCAAGGAATTTAAGGAGAATAGTTATATCTGTCCTTCCTGTGAGCACCACCAAAGGATAGGTTCTGTTGATTATTTTGAATTACTTTTTGATGGAGAATGGAAGGAGTTGTTCGGCAAGTTAAAATCTAAGGATTTTTTGAAATTCAAAGACTTAAAGGCCTACAATGACCGACTGAAATCTGCTCGTAAAAAAACAGAGCTGAATGATGCCATTACTGTCGCCTCAGGAACTATAAATACGCTCCCCATTGTTATTGCAGCCATGGATTTCCGATTTATTGGTGGTTCAATGGGATCTGTTGTAGGCGAAAAAATTGCCAGAGGTATTGATTTTTCCAGAGAAAATAAAATTCCTTTCATGATCATTTCCAAGTCCGGCGGTGCCAGGATGATGGAATCAGCTTTTTCACTGATGCAGATGGCCAAGACTTCTGCTAAACTAAGTCAGTTGGCAAAGGCAGGAGTTCCTTTCTTTTCCCTACTGACTGACCCGACGACCGGTGGGGTAACCGCTAGCTTTGCTATGCTAGGAGATATAAATATTGCAGAGCCGGGCGCCTTGATAGGCTTTGCCGGACCGCGCGTTATAAAAGAAACAATAAAAAGAGATTTGCCGGAAGGATTCCAGACCTCTGAGTTTTTATTAGAACATGGTTTTGTGGATATTATCGTCAACAGGAAAGACCTCAAAGAGCAATTAACCACTTTACTTACCTTATTTAAGGCGCAACCTCCGGTTTTGAAACCTTCTAATGGTCATTTGAATGGAACGACAAAAAAGGTAGCCGGATAAAATTTCTGGTATAGGAATAAAAAAGGTCGCAAAATTTATTTTGCGACCTTTTTTATTGGAAAATTAAGAATTTTACTCCTTAGCCATATCCTCAGAAACCTTTCTGAATTGAGTAAGTAGGTTATTTAAATCCTCCTTGAGCTTTTCCTTGTCGGCTTCCGTTCCGGTTTTTTCCACCTCATCGGCCTTTAGGCTCAATTGATCCTTGATTTTTTCCAAATCTTCCACCTTATCGGAATATTCATTGCCAAGAGAAACAGCTTTATCTTTGATATTAGACACAATCCCGCTGAGTTTGTCAATATCATCATCAAACTTCCCCTTGTCAAATTTTTCCTTCTCGGACATGACCAGATTTTTCAAATCTACAGCAATACTTTTCATTTTCCCACGGATTTCAGCTGCTTGTTCTTTTTCCTGGGCAGTACCAAAAAAAGAGTTGTACGCTAACAAGCCCAAAGCCAAAACAACCGCCAACGTCAGAATTTTACGAATCATGATAATGAATTTTAGTTTTGAAAACAGAAATATACAAACAAACGCGGGATTCTTCAATTTCGTGTATCGGATTTCGACCAGAGTGACAGCTCGTTCTACCAAAAGGAATGAACTTTATTTCCTATTTTTGCGGTTTCCTATAAAGAGGTCATTTTTTATAATAAAAGACCAATTATTTTGAAATTTTATTTTAAATATATAAAAACATGGACTATAATCCTGGGGAAATAGAAAAAAAATGGAAAGCATTTTGGGATCATAATGAAATCTACAAAGTACCGAATAATAGTGATAAACCAAAATATTACGTATTGGATATGTTTCCATATCCTTCTGGTTCGGGATTACACGTCGGTCATCCGCTTGGATATATTGCCTCGGATATTTATGCTCGCTATAAACGATTGAAAGGATTCAATGTTTTACATCCAATGGGATTTGATGCCTTTGGTTTGCCCGCAGAACAATACGCCCTCGATACAGGGAATCACCCCTCTGGGTTTACCGATAAAAATATAAAATATTTTAGAGAACAATTAGATAGTCTTGGTTTTTGCTATGATTGGAGCCGGGAAGTTCGTACCTGTGATCCAAAATACTACAAATGGACACAATGGATTTTCCTGCAGTTGTTTGAGCATTACTATGATAACAATTTGAGTAAGGCGCAACCAATCACAAAATTAGTGGGTCGTTTTGAGGAAAAAGGCAATGTGAATTTTCAGGCGGCCACTTCTCAGGAAGAAACCTTTTCCGCAACTGAGTGGAATGCGAAATCTCTCAGAGAAAAAGATGATATATTAATGAATTATCGATTAGCTTACCGCAAGGTGAGCTATGTAAATTGGTGCGAGGCATTGGGAACCGTTCTGGCAAATGATGAGGTAAAAGATGGTTTATCCGAGCGCGGCGGTCATCCGGTTATCCAAAAACCCATGCTCCAATGGTCATTGCGAACGACTGCTTACGCCCAGCGATTGCTCGACGGATTGGATACAGTGGATTGGTCGGATGCCTTGAAAGCTCAACAGCGCAATTGGATTGGACGCTCGGAAGGGGCACAGTTATTTTTTGATATAGAATTATCCAGTCATAAAATTGAAGTTTTTACCACCCGTCCGGATACTATTTTTGGAGCTACTTTTATGGTGTTGGCTCCGGAGCATCCATTAGTCAAAAAAATCACCACGGCTCACCAGTATGATGATATTGAGGATTATTTAAAATATGTAAATGCTCGATCTGAAAGGGATAGAATGGAAGAAGCAAAAAAAGTAACCGGAGCTTTTACCGGAGCTTATGCCATCAATCCGTTTACCAATGAAAAAATTCCGGTATGGATAGGAGAATACGTATTGAAGGATTACGGAACCGGAGCGATAATGGCAGTGCCTGCTGATGATGAGCGAGATAAAAGATTTGCAGAAAAATTTGATTTGAAAATTATTGATATAATTGATAAATCAATGCACGAAGGGGCAGGTATGGAAGATAAGGTCGGAAAAATGATCAATTCCGGTTTTTTAAATGGGATGGAAGTCAAGGAAGCCATTCAGAAAGTAATTGATCAAATTGAAGAAAAAGGTATAGGAAAAAGACGAATTAATTATAAACTCCGCGATGCTAATTATAGTCGTCAGCGGTATTGGGGCGAACCCGTCCCTGTTCAGTACGATGCGGATGGAGTAGCGTATGCGGATTATAATTTACCACTGGAATTACCCGATCTCGAAAATTTTAAACCGACTGCGGAAGGAAAATCCCCCTTGTCCCGGTTGGATGGATGGGTTTACACGCCGGATGGGTTGATCCGGGAAACGGATACTATGCCGGGTTATGCCGGGTCCTCCTGGTATTTCCTGAGATATATGGACCCTGAAAATGAGGACGCATTTGCCGGAAAGGAAGCCCTCAACTACTGGAAAGACGTAGACTTGTATATTGGTGGAACAGAACACGCCGTCGGACATTTGTTATATTCCAGAATGTGGCATAAGTTTTTGCACGATATAGGAAAAGTGCCAACGGATGAACCTTTCCGCAAGCTTATCAATCAGGGCATGATACAGGGAATTATTGAATATATTTATTTGAAAAAAGAAAAAACAAACGGCCAGTATCATTTCCTTTGTTCTAAAAAAGTAGAAATGATGGGTTTGAAGGAAGAAGACTACCAGAGACTTCCGGTAAAAATCCAGTACATCAAAGCCTATGGTTCACCGGATTCCTTTTTGGATATTGAAAGCATCAAACAGTTTTTGGATTGGAGACCGGAATACGCCAATGCGATTTTTGAATGCGGAAAAGGCGTATATCAAAATGGCGAATTCAATCCGACCGACGGAGCCAAAGACAGCCATCTTTTTACCCGCTCAGAAACAGGTAAAATGGGTAAACGATATTTTAATACTGTTGACCCTGTAGATGTCATTGGTACCTACGGGACAGATTGTTTTCGTTTATATGAGATGTTTTTAGGTCCGATTACGGATGCTAAACCCTGGAATACGAAAGGTATCGAAGGGACTTCCCGCTTCCTCAAAAAGTTCTGGGGATTGTTCTTTAATAATGAAGGAGAATTTTCGGTCAACGAAGCTGACCCCACCAAAGAGGAACTAAAAATCATGCATAAAACCATCAAGCGGGTAGGGGAGGACATTGAGCGATTTTCCTTTAATACTTGTGTGAGTGCCCTGATGGAAGCCACCAATGATTTGAGAAAACTCAAATCCAATAATAAAACCGTCCTGCGTAGTCTTGTCGTTTTAATTGCTCCCTTTGCACCCCACATGGCTGAGGAATTATGGCACAGGCTTTGGGAAAAAGGCTCCGTCAATGATGCCACTTTCCCGGAGTTTGATGAAAAACATCTCAAAGAGGATTCTATTACCTATCCGATTAGCATCAATGGCAAGAAAAGAGCTGTTCATGATTTTCCCTCGGATGCCCCTAAGGAGGATTTGGAAAAAGCAGCTGTTGAACTGGAGGATATTCAAAAATGGATAGAAGGAAAGACTATCCGCAAGGTTATTGTTGTTCCGGGTAGAATGATCAATATTGTAGTGGGATAAAGTTTTTATTTTATAAATTAAAAAAGCTGCTTGATATTTCTCAAGCAGCTTTTTTAAGTAGGTCGCCATTAAACATATAGTTAATTGTGTCCACCTACTTATAAAAATTATTTTTCTATTTATTCTTTAATAACTCCCTTAGAAAAATTAATCATTAAATGAAGGAGATAAGTGAAAATGGGAAGAGCAATCAATGATCCTACTATATCCACCAAGGTTATCGTTCCATACAACCCCATATTTAAAACAGCTATCACTAAAACTAAACCAATCGTATATTTTAAAACTGAAAAGTAAATTTCCTTGTCAAAGGGAATCTGAGAAGTTGAAGAAGAAACATTTGAATCAGCCATGGCCATTTTTCTTTGCCTCAGGGCAATTAAAGAAACAGACATCAGGAGCAGGGATAAAATAATTAAGCCCCATTCCGAAACGGTAGGAATCACATTTCCTTCTTTTATCAAAAATGGATAACCCTGTGCTGTTCCCGTACCACCATCCGCAGCCGGATTCCATACTCCTCCAAAGTTTTGAAGCGCATTCCCAGTTGTATTATTGGCTATAACCGTAATCGGTGGAGCCCAGGGACCACTCCCGCCACTTCCGGTCAGGCACCATTCTACCCAATAGGTTCCGGCACTCAGGAAAGTATTAATATTGGTATTGACCTCCATGATAGGTCTGTCGGTATTTGTGCCTGTTGTAGCTTCGGTCACCCGGTAAATACCCGTCCAGGAAGTTGAACCCATCACATTTGTCACCAAATCCCCCCAAATGACATTACTACCCACAACATTTGGCGGGCCATCCCAGATTTGCACAAACGCTCCTGTGAAAGTAGATGGAGCAGTTGCCTCTCCGGTTTGGTATCCATAAAAGGTAAAACACCCAATGGCCCAACCGGAAGCAGGAACCACAAAGTCCTCCGCAAGAGAAGCCGGAGCCACACAATTGACATTGGTGCCCAGAGTCGTCATGCCCAAAGAGGTGTTTTGTAAAATAGATTCATCTGCCCCACCTGAACCTGTACCCGTACCTGTAATCAGAGGGCCATTGTCGAAGAGAATCTGGGCATTCAAACCAAAAGCCAGAATAAAAAAGGATAGCAATGAAGTAAGTCGCAACATGGTCATTTGAGTTACTATTTTTTGAGTTGCTGTTTAAGTTTGTCAATGACTTCATTAAAATAAGCTAGTCGGGCAGGATTATTTTTGTGTTTTTCTTTCAGGACTTCCAGTTGCGCAATGCGCATTTCTATAGAAGGCAAAGTTTTTTGAGCTGTATTTTCAGAGGTTAATCCGTTACTCATAGAAATTTCCTCTGATGCAGGCTGGGGTTTGGCCTGACCGATAGCAATTGAAGTTATACAAAGACAAATGACAAAAACAGCAATGAATCTCAGGTTCTGCATAATTTTTGTTGTAATTTTATAGGATCTTATAAAATCTTAAAAAAAGAAAAATCCCTTTTTATGTTTTTATAAAGATTAAGTACAAAGTATAACGTATCAACAGACTGATTTGCTGCCTTTTTTCTATAATTATTAACCATAGAAATGAAAAACGCCCATACAAGTTCCAAACTAGGAAAAGTCATTGCAGTGGTTTTCTTCCTCTTTAGTTTATTCTTTTTTTTGAGATACGAAAAACCTGCCCCTGCCTCGATAGTTCCGCCCGGCGGGAAACCCGGGGAATCTTTTTTTGATTCCCGCAACTATCCGGATGCAAAATACAACATTCAAGCTTTTGAAAATGCCCTTAAAGATGCTCGCAATCAGGCAGCTCTTCGCAACAATACACCCGGTTTTGATAAGAATTGGACTGAAGAAGGACCTGGAAATATGGGCGGACGTATCAATACAGTAGCTGTCCATCCTTCTAATGAGGATATTGTCTATGTAGGATTCTCCATTGGAGGGGTTTTTAAAACGACAGATGGCGGAGCTTCCTGGAATCCGATTTTTGATGATCAGTTGTTTTTAGCGATTGGGCATATCGTTATTGATCCAAATAACCCGGAAACCATTTATGTTGGAACCGGAGATCCTAATATTTCAGGCCGCCCTTTTATTGGAAATGGTATATTTAAAAGTGTGGATGGAGGACAGACCTGGCAGCACCTTGGTCTGACAGAGCAAAGAATCATTTCCAAAATCATCCTGCACCCGACAGAACCCAATACGATTTACGCCGCTACAATGGGTTTACCTTTTGAAAGAAACAATAAAAGAGGACTATATAAAACAACCGACGGAGGGCTAACCTGGGAACAAATCCTGTTTGTCAATCAGGAAACAGGGATAATTGACCTGGTCATTGATCCTTCTAATCCAGATGTAATCTATGCAGCAGGCTGGAACCGAATCCGAAATAACTCCGAAAGTTTTGTCACCGGATTGGATGCCCGGATTCACAAAACAACCGATGGAGGGAATACCTGGACTATTCTTGGAAATGGATTGCCGCTAGGTAATTTTTCAAGAACCGGGCTGGCTATTTCGACCACTAATCCCCAAAAACTGTATGCATTGTATGTGGATTCTACGTATAATCTTCATCATGTATATAAAACGGAAAACGGTGGAAACAACTGGTCCGTCGTGCCTACAGAAACAAATGGACTAGATGCTTCTGCCCTGGGAGGTTTTGGCTGGTATTTTGGTAAAATTCGTATCAATCCTGTAAATGATGATGAAATTTACATCTTGGGTGTAGACTTATGGCGAACCAGAGATGGAGGAATGTCCTGGACAACGGCAACTCCGGCCTGGTGGAATTATGAAGTACATGCGGATAAACACGATTTGGTTTTTTCAAATACCGGTAAAATGTTTTTGGCAACGGATGGTGGATTATATCGTTCTGATGATGACGGAAGCAACTGGATGGATATTGAAAATATACCTGCCAATCAGTTTTACCGCGTGGCCTATAATCCGCATGATCCTACTGGTTATTATGGTGGAATGCAGGACAACGGGACTTCAGGAGGAGATGCATCCATGTTTAACACCTGGCCAAGAATTTTTGGTGGAGATGGATTCCAGCCGGTTTTTCATCCGCAAAATCAGGATATTTTCTATGTAGAAACTCAAAATGGAAATATCCGGCAGACCCTAAACGGAGGAGGATCATTTGCTTACTTTACAAATGGATTATCAGGCACAAAAGAATGGGATCAGCCTTATTTCATGAGTGTTCATGATCCGGATATTTTATATACCGGAATACAAAATATTTACAGAGCCTCCGGAACTTCCGGGCAATGGGTGGCTATTAGTGATGATTTGACGGATGGAGATAATTCCTTTAATCGCCGGCCAGCCATTTCGGCTTTAGCAGAATCCACACTTACGGATCAACTGCTTTATGCAGGGACCAATGATGGGAACCTTTGGTTGTCCTCAGATGCCGGAACCAACTGGAATGAAATTACCGGAAGTCTTCCCAATAGGTATATTACTAGCCTGGAGACTTCTCCAAATGTAGCCAATCGGGTTTTTGTGACTCATTCCGGGTATAAGGATAACGATAATTTTCCCCATATTCACCGCTCAGATGATTTGGGGAATTCCTGGATACCCATTGCCGGGAATTTGCCTGCCCTGGCTATCAATTCTATTTTTATCCATCCGGAACGAAACGATAGTCTGATTTTTGTGGCGACAGATGGTGGGGTTTATGCCACTATAGATGCCGGCGCAAGTTGGGAGCGACTCGGAAATAATATGCCGATGATTCCGGTCTATGATTTGGCCTGGAATGAAGCTTTGAATACATTAATAGCGGGTACTTTTGGACGATCAATTTGGAGCTATCCGATAAATGAAATATTAAACCCAAGTGCAAATCCTGTAAGTGTAAAACCCGTTGCTAAAGTATATAATACCCTTAAAATTTTCCCATCACCTGCCAAAGAAAGGGTTACCATTTCTTTTTCTAACACAGAACCCGGGAAAAAAGCTGAAGCTGTAATTATTAATACTAAGGGACAGGTGGTTTTAAATAAAATTTTCCCACCGGATGAAACAGAAATTAACTGGAATCCGACCATCTCTCATCTTCCTTCAGGAAATTATTTTATTAAAATTAAAATACGACATCAGGTACTGAGTGGTGCTTTTATAAAATTGTAAAAAATATTTACACAATAAAACCAGACATTCACACAGTGTAAACACAGGTTGATATATTCCTGCTTTTTCTTCCACAGTAACCCACGTATATTTGAGATACAAGTTTCGTGGTGATATTATTACATCATTACTTTGTAAATGTTTGGTTTGGGTTTTATGAATTGCGTGAAAAAAGTTTCAAAGCATTCTAAACCGAAGGATTCTAAAACGGTGCAGTAGAACAAATTTCTGCACCGTTTTTTTATTTTAGGGATGAGAGAATAATAAAGTGTACAAATTAGACGCAGTTATTTTTTAGG
>JAHDCK010000072.1 GCA_020629915.1 Saprospiraceae bacterium | reverse complement strand
ATTCTACAAAAAATATAAAAAATGAAACCATACGTAGCAATAATGGCCGGGGGAATCGGCAGTCGGTTTTGGCCCTGTAGCCGGGAGGCGAGGCCCAAGCAATTTTTAGATATTTTTGGCGTAGGAAAATCCCTGCTTAGACTGACGTTTGATCGGTTTACTAATCTGTGTCCTCCTGAAAATATTTTTATAGTGACGAATGCCCGGTACAAGGATTTGGTGAAAGAGCATTTGCCGGAGATTACAGATAATCAAATTCTGTGTGAACCTTCCCGCAATGATACCGCTCCTTGCATTGCTTATACGGCATTCAAATTACACGCACTTGATCCCAACGCCAATTTTGTCGTGGCTCCTTCTGATCACGTTATTTTAAATGAAACGGAATTTTTAAGAGTCATTCGTCAGGGGTTGGATTTTGTAGCGAAGAATGATGCGCTGATGACTTTAGGGATAGAACCAACAAATCCGAATACGGGGTATGGTTATATTAATTATAATAAAAATGGAGATAATGGAATCCACAAGGTGATTCGGTTTATGGAAAAACCGAATCTCGAAACGGCGAAACAATTTTTGGCAAGTGGAGATTATGTGTGGAACGGAGGTATCTTTTTATGGAATGTAAAGTCTATTTTAAAAGCATTTGAAACCTACCAGCCGGAAATTTATAATATTTTTAACAATATAAGTGATTGTTTTAATACAGAAAAAGAGCAGGAGATGATAAACGAGCATTACCCGAATAGTCCAAAAATTTCTGTGGATTATGCAATTATGGAAAATGCTAAAAATATATATACGATTCCTGCTGATTTTAACTGGTCGGACTTGGGTACCTGGAATGCGCTGTACGATAAGATGGAAAAGGACGAAAATAAAAATGTTGTATATTCTAAAAGTGTAATGGCTCATGATGTAGAGAATTGTTTGATCTATAGTCCTGACGAAAAACTGGTCGTCGTAAAAGATTTAAAAGATTATGTGATCGTAGATGAAAAAGATGCCTTATTGATTTATCCCCGCGCCAAGGAGCAGGAAATTAAGGCAATTACCAAAGCCGTAGCAGCGAAAGGCAAGCAATGGACGTAATGTTATTGAACAAATTTGTTGAATGAATATTTCCTCCAAGTTACCGAACGTCGGTACAACCATATTTACGGTGATGTCCGCTTTGGCCAATGAGCACAAAGCCATCAATCTGTCTCAGGGATTCCCAAATTTTGATTGTGATGAAGCGCTTAAAAAATTGGTTGCTTCTTATATAAAAAAAGGGCATAATCAGTATGCGCCCATGCCCGGCGTTCCTGCTTTGCGGAAAAATCTTATACAAAAAATTTCTAACCAATACGGGGCAAATCTTGATCCGGATACTGAAATTACGATTACAGCCGGGGCGACTCAGGCCATTTTTACAGCAATTACTGCTTTGATTCGGCCAGATGATGAGGTCATTTTGATAGAACCAGCCTATGATAGTTATGCCCCTTCGGTAAAGGTCAATGGAGGCATTGTGCGAACCTATCAGTTATCTGCCCCGGATTATAAAGTGGACTGGAAAGCGTTTAGTCGGTTGATTACTTCCCGCACAAAAATGATCATCATCAATACACCGCATAATCCTACCGGGAGTATTTTGGAGGAAGAAGATTTGAGAAAACTGGAAACGTTAACGAAAGGAACAGACATCATTGTATTGAGCGATGAAGTATATGAACATATTATTTTTGACAAAACAGATCATCAATCGGTTTTAAAGTTTCCGGAACTGTATTCAAGGAGTTTGGCTGTTTTTTCTTTTGGAAAAACCTTTCACGCAACGGGTTGGAAAATGGGTTATGTCGTAGGGCCGGATTATTTGATGCGGGAATTTCGTCGGGTGCATCAGTTTAATGTATTCACGGTGAATACACCCATTCAGTATGCACTAGCAGATTATATTCAAAAAGAAGAAAATTATATTCATTTAAGTGAGTTTTATCAAAAGAAGCGGGACTTCTTTGCAAATAGAATAAAAGACTCCCGATTTGATTTGCTGCCTTGTCGGGGAACCTATTTCCAGACGGTGAGTTATGCGAAAATCAGCGATGAACGGGACACAGATTTTGCTCAGCGTATGACGACGGAATATGGTGTGGCAGCCATTCCTGTTTCGGTTTTTTACAATAATAAAAAGGATGAAAAAGTAGTTCGGTTGTGTTTTGCCAAGACGGAAGATGTTCTTGAAAAAGCAGCAAAGTTGCTTTGTAAAATTTAATTTCTCCTACCACATATTTTCCAGATCATTTGCTTGATAGGTCTTGTTTTTATTTATATAAAAACTTTTCTTGTTTTCTTCTTTTTTAAAACCACTAAACAATCTTCGAACTAAGGCCAGGGGAAGTAATATAATAAAAAAAACTATTCCAAGTAAAATCCTCGAATTGATAAAACCCAAAACTTCGGCCAGCTTCATCCAGAGCCAAACAATTTTATCCCGAAAAAAAACAGAGGTTAATGATAAGATGCCAATTCCTGTTAGCAGGTAGAGTAACCATTCTTTTTGTATTATAAAATATATAATCAAAAAGCCTGTGATCAAAACGAGGATGACCTGATATGGGTTTTGATTCGTGTTCATATTTTAAAATAAAGAATAAATAAAAGGCGAGACAGAGGAGCCGCCACCGATTACGATAAGCACACCAATCAAAAGCAAAACCAGGATGATAGGCATAAGCCACCATTTTTTTCTTTCCATTAAAAATTTCCAGAGGTCGCTAAGAAATTCCATTTATTATATATTTAATCTAACTCAAAGGTGTTTTCAAAACCCGATTTCTCAACAGCGGGTTGTTCCTTTTTATCAAAGATAAAATTTTCCATCACTAAATAATCCATTTCCGTGTGCATAAAACAGCGGTAAGCATCTTCCGGCGTACAAACAATCGGCTCGCCCCGAACATTAAAGCTGGTATTGACGAGCATGGGGCAACCTGTTTTTGCTTCAAATGCCTGAAGCAATTGATGAAATTTTGGATTCGTTTCTTTATGAACAGTTTGTATTCGGGCAGAAAAATCAATATGCGTCACCGCCGGAATATTAGAGCGTTGATAATATAATTTTTCTTTAATGGGAAGTTTAGGGTAGTTCTCCGGCAGTTCATTTCGATGCTTTGGTAAAACAGATTGCACCAGCAACATATAAGGGGAAGATGAATAAATAGAAAAATAATCTAAAACCCGCTCCGCCAGAACAGCCGGAGCGAAAGGGCGAAAACTTTCGCGGTATTTAATTTTTAAATTTAGCTTTTTTTGCATATCTGTTTTACGAGGATTGCCGAGGATGGAGCGATTGCCCAAAGCTCTTGGGCCGTATTCCATCCTTCCCTGAAACCAGCCCACAATTTTTCCTTTGGCCAAATGTGATGAAATAACCTGATAAACATCTTTAAAATTTGAATATTTTTTATATTTTATGTGGTTGTCTCGAACAAAAAGTCCAATATCCAGTTCGTCAAAAGATGGCCCCAGATAACTTCCCTGCATTGAATCAGATATAGTTGTTTTTCTTTTATTATTAAAGTATATGTAATGAGCGGCTAATCCCGCTCCTAATGCTCCGCCAGCATCTCCAGCCGCAGGTTGGATAAAAATATTTTTATATAATTTTTCATTTTGTATTTGGCCGTTAGCAACACAATTTAAGGCTACGCCTCCGGCCAGGCAGAGATTATCACTTCCGGTTAAGTCTTTGGCTGTTTTTGCAATTTTTAATATAATTTCTTCTGTTACCTTTTGGATGGCCAGGGCGATATTGCAGTGAGATTGAAGCAGTTCGCTTTCTGGTTTTCGGGCGGGCAGGCCAAACAGTTTTCCCCATTGCTGATCATCGACCATACGCAAGCCGGTCGGATAGGTAAAATATTTTAATTGGAGCTGAAAGGATCCATCGGGTTTTATTTTAATTAAATTGTTTTTTATAATATCAATAAAACGCCTAAGTTCCTCGGAGTCCGGCTGACCATAAGGAGCCAGACCCATCATTTTATATTCCCCGGAATTGACTTTGAATCCCAAAAAATAGGTAAAAGACGAATATAATAAACCCAATGAATGAGGAAAGTGAATTTCCCGCAGCACTTCAATTTTTTCCCCGGTTCCCTTGGCTATAGAAGTCGTTGTCCATTCTCCTACGCCATCAAGTGTAATGATGGCAGCCTCTTTAAAAGGAGAAGGAAAAAAGGCACTGGCCTGATGGGAAAGGTGATGCTCCGGAAACAAAATTGTCGCATTGTTATAAATGAAATTGGCATCTGTTTCCAGTAAGTTTTGCTTTAGCAACCGCTTGAAAAATAATTTCTCCTTCAACCAAACCGGAATAGCCTGCCAGAACGAACGGATGCCCCTGGGTGCATGATCGTAATAGGTTTCCAGCAATCGTTCAAATTTTAATAGTGGTTTATCATAAAAAGCAATTGCTTCCAGAGCATTTAAAGAGATTCCGGCTGTTTTAAGGCAGTAACGAATCGCATGAATCGGAAATCCCGGATCGTGTTTTTTTCGGGTGAAACGTTCTTCCTGAGCAGCCGCAATAATTTCCCCATCCCGGAGAATCGCTGCTGCCGAATCGTGGTAAAATGCAGAAATGCCTAATATGTATTTTTGTGAGGATTGCATTCTAAAAACAAAAGTAAAAGAATGCAGCAGAGTATAAAAGAAAAACCCCCTTGCTTCTGAAAAGCAAGGGGGTAGCAAATTTTTTATTTTCTTTTTAGAAACGGTAGTTCACCTGTAAAGCACCAATATAAGGGGCACCCCACATGATTTCAAGACCGGCTCCAATATTATCCGTAAAATAATATCTTACACCGTAGGCTACGATACCTACTCCAAAACGTGTTCCCTCTGTGATAGAAAGATCCTCAGCAGTAAAGTTTTCATCAGTAGAATTAATATTTACTCCACGATTTATCAGGTGCACACGAAGACCGGAATACATATCCAGTTTACCAGTGTTAGCATAGTGGAAAAGTGGGCGAATACCAAATGTCATTCTGTTGAAACGAGCGTCTGCAGCTTCAGTTACTTCATTCAGGTTGGCATCCAAGTAGGAATATTCAGGAATATCGAAGTTAAATGTTTGATAACTTCCGGCCAATCCTAAACTAAACCATTTAGTGATACCAAAGTCATACGCAACCTGTATAGCAGGTATTCCGGTTACGGTAACATCGCTACCTAAAGCATCATCCGCAGCTTTAACAATAGTACCAGTAAGGCTGTATCCAACGTAAGCACTAATGGTAGACTTGTAATCTTCACTTTGAGCGTTAACATTAAGGGCAAAAAGCGAAACAATCAATGATAAGAATAATAATTTTTTCATAATTGATAAATAAAGGTTAATAAAAGTTTATCGGCAAATCTATAAATAAAAATATGATAATGAAGTATTAGTCGATGTTTTTTTATAAAAAAACATATTAAACTTGTTCTTAATATTAGGCTATTTGGTGCTTCTCCCCTTCCAGGTATAGGATTGAGAAAGGTTGCTGCAAATTCCTATTATAACAATATAAAGTATGTGCATAAAGAAGGAAGGAATAAAGGCGTTCATTAAAAATAGTCGGTTAAAAAATCGACTCATTTGTTTTAAAAAGATAAAATCCGTGATGGCTTTTACTACTATTTGAACAAATCCCAGCCACAAAAAATTCCATCCCCCAAAAAAAAATAGTAAAAAACTTAGAGGAATACTACAACAAAAAAAGAACACCCAAGCGAGAATAAACGTCACCTGCCTTTCCGGGTAAGCAGATGATTTCGTGGCCCAGCGCAGGCGTTGCTGGTAAAAAGAGGAAAGCGTCGGCATGGCTTCGGTTAGGACCAGCGTTTCCGTGTTTTTTATAAAACCAGTTGTCTCAGGAGCATGAGCCGCTACTTTTTGCATTAGGAGCATATCATCACCAGAAGCAAGGCTATCAATCCCTTCAAAGCCATTTACTTTTTCAAATATTCTTTTGGTATATGCAAGATTGGCTCCATTGCACATCCGCATCCAGCCGCTGTGAATGCCTCCACCAGTCACGGCCATCATGCCTAGGAAATCAAGCGACTGAAATTTTTCAAAGAGGCTTTTTTCCTTGTGGAAATTAACAGGAGCGGCAATAAATTCTTTTCCCTGTATTTCATGAAAGGCAGCGATGTTTCTCAGCCAGTTTTCAGGGACAATACAATCTGCATCTGTAGTTACGATCAGATTACCGGTTGCTTGTTGGATGCCCGTTTCGATAGCTATTTTTTTGTGGGCGGTTATTTTTTTGCTTTGTAGAATTTTTTCAAGGGAAAGCAAGCGAACATTTTTTTTTAAATACTGATGTACTATCTCCGCAGTTTGATCCTCCGAGTGATCATCCATAACAATTATTTCATAAAGATTCTCAGGATAATTTTGTTGGAGGATGCTTTCAAGGCAGGCAGCAATGTTTTGGGCTTCATTGCGAGCCGGAACCAGAACTGTAATTTTAGTTTGTGGAGAAAAATCTATTGGGGTTTTCCATTCGGGCAGGAGGTTCCAGTTTTTTATATAATTATAAATTATAAAAACATAACCCGCACTCAGCAATCCGGCAATCCAAATGTAAACCCACATATTTTAATCAAACAAACCGTCGTAGGGGTTGGATTTTTTGGAAGAAGGTTTTTCTTCTTCTATAATAATGACTTTTTCTTTTTTCTTTTCGTTTAATTGAGGAAGCTCCAGCGTCTCGGAAGACACTTCTTCAAAATCAGAAAAATCGCCACCTTCTTTTTGCTTCTTGACTTCTTCTTGCCACTTATTCATCTTGCGGTAGAGCAAAGCCTGCCCGAAAAGGAAAAGGACGACAACCGGAAAAGCCAGAACCGTTAGTAAAATCGCTACTATTCCAAACAGGACATTGTTTTGCAAAAGACGCATGAGCATTTTGCCATAATTCAGGACAACCTTATAATTGATGATAAGTGTAGCAATTAATAAAAATGGCATCGCCATCCCGGCTATCCAGAAAAAGCCTTTCGCCAAATAATATAAAACAATCATTCCGACGATAACGATCAGTATATTGATCATCCAGTGGGAATTAGAAGGGTAGGTTCTTTGATAGGACATATTTAAATCTTTTAATCTTCGGTCTTTTGACGTAAAAGATAAGAAAAAGGTTTGATTCCTTCTCTCAATATAGATATTTCAGGCAGAAAATACGACTAATGTGTCTCCGCATTTATAAACTGCATATCGTGCAACTGTCTATAATGACCATCCTCCAATGTCAGTAATTCTTCATGGGAACCCATTTCTACTTTTTCTCCTTTATACAAAACTAAAATTTTATCCGCATGACGAATAGTAGACAAGCGGTGGGCAATAATAATAGAACTTCGTTTTCTAATTAGCGTTTCTATGGCGAACTGAATTACAGATTCTGTTTCCGGATCGATGGAAGAAGTGGCTTCATCCAAAATTAGAATGGATGGATCAAATACTAATGCCCGGACAAAGGAAATGAGTTGGCGTTGACCCATCGATAAAGTTGCACCGCGTTCCATTACTTCATAATCATATCCGCCAGGTAGTTTTTCTATAAATTCATGCGCGCCGATCATCTTTGAGGCAGCAATGACTTCTTCTCTTGAAATGGATTCATTACGCAGAGTAATATTTTCTAAAACACTACCCGAAAATAAAAAGACATCTTGCAGAACAACAGCCATTTTAGATCGCAGGGCGATTAATTCATAGTCGGCAATTGAATGATCATCAATTAAAATTTTACCGCCTTGTATTTCGTAGAATCGATTTAAAATATTGATGATTGTCGTCTTTCCCGAACCCGTGCTGCCCACAATCGCCATCGTCTCTCCCGGAGCTAACTCAAAACTCAGGTTATTAATAATTAAACCTTCGCGATTTACCTGTTCGTCCTGATTGTAGGAAAAATCCACGTGTTGGAATTCAATTTTTCCTTCCAGCTTTTCAGGATGGATGGTACCAGTGTTTTTGATTTTCGTATTAGTATCAATTGTATTAAAAACCCGCTGGGAAGCTACCAGACCCATTTGCAGGGTATTGAATTTATCCGCCAGCATCCGCAATGGACGGGATAGCATTCCCAAATAAATAGGAAATGCAATGAGCATTCCCGGAGAAACCGTTTCAAAAATAACGCCTCGTGCTCCCCACCAAATCATGAGTGCCAAAGCGGAGGCCGAAATAATTTCTACAACAGGAAAAAAGATAGCATAATATAAAATGGTATTCAGATTAGCAGTTTTGTATTCCTGGTTAATAGCTTTGAATTCGCCTAGTGTTTTTTCCTCTGCATTAAATATTTGCACGATGCGCATGCCTGTAATGCGTTCCTGAAGGAAGGCATTCATTCTGCTGATTTGGGTGCGTACAATTTGATAAGCAGCTTTTACTTTTTCTTTAAAAATATAGGTAGCAATAATGAGAAAAGGATAAGGAATCAGGCAGACGAGTGTAAGTTTCCAGTTAGTATAAAACATGATAAACAATACAGCAATCAGCGTCAAAACATCTGAAATAATAGTGATAACTCCCTGGGAAAAAACGGTATTGATGGTTTCAATATCATTGATAGTGCGGGTAGTGGAAGTTCCGATTGGTGTCCTGTCAAAATAAGTCAATCGCAAGCTCATAATATGATCAAATACCCGAACCCGTAAATCCCGGATAACATTTTGACCCAATAGGCTGGTAGAATAACTAAAAACATACCGGATGCATGCTTCTATAATTAAAATACCTATAATTAAGAAGATTATCCATTGAAGGCCGGGGAGGTCATTTTTTAAAATATAACCATCTACAGCTTGTTGTACCAGCCAAGGCCGGAGCACAGCAACTGGAGCGATGATCAGGGTAAGAATAGCACAAAGCAGGAACAACGTCCGGTAGGGTCGGGCAAGTGCCATAACACGCCCGAAAAGGTTAAAGTCAATTTGGTTATTAGGTTGCTCCATTATACTTAAAGAACTGATTTAATCACTCAAAGGTTTATTCGTGAAGTTATGAACTTGCTTTTTCACGTTGATTTTTTAAATCCATATTGATAAGCAGGGCCATGCTGATAAAGAAAAGAGAACCTACTTTCATCGTTTCCAATAAATCATTGATGAGCTGAAAGGCATCTACCATAAGAAAAACCATCATGGCCGTCATTATTATATTCCTTCGGAATGGATCTTTGGTTTCATGATATATTTTTTCGCCTTTTATTAAAATAAAAAAGATAAATATCATATAAAAAATAAATCCCGGAATACCCTGGTCCACCAACATCATTAAATAATAACTATGTATCCCTGATCGCTCCGGATTATCACTCACATAGGTTTGAAAACTACTCAAAGTATAAGACTTATAAAAGAAGTAAAAATTTCCAGGCCCAAAACCAGTCGTCAATTCTTCCTGGCTCATGTGAGCAGCTGCCACCCAGCGATAGAGGCGTTCCATGGTGGAGATGTCTTCCATGTTGTAAGTCGCTGCCAGCAAATTGTCGAAATCTTTATGGGTGATGGTGCGTTCGTAATTTGGGGCCAGATCGAGGTAGGCATTTTTGTGTACCAGGGAAGCGATCATAAAAGCAGCACCAATTGATGCAGCAAGCAATGCCCATCGAATTAAACGCCATTGAATGACAATCGTTGCTGTAGCAGCACCGGCAAGGGCTATGTAAGCAGCGCGCGTAAAAGAAAGATAAATAGCCAGCAGAAAAATTACTAAAGCAAATACAAGGAGCCACCACTGCCAGGAATATCTGGAATACCATTTTCGGGCATACCATATAAAGGGATAAAATAATGTCAGCACAGCGGCGTAGTCCACATGATTGCGGAAAAAAGGATCCATTGCATCATCAATAAAGGCAAAAGCAAAGCCATCTAATGCCTGACGAAAAAGAGTGATCAAAACTGCCAGCAGCATCGGTATAAAAAATACCCAGAAAAAAAGCTTTATATTTTTTTTGTCTTTTAGAATGTGGCCTGCCAGAAAAAGAAAAGTCAACAGGTAACAGGTTTTTATAAATATAAATTTTATAGAAACAATTGGGAGGTTAGAAAAAATTGTTGTTACAAGCATCCACGCATAGTGCAATCCAAAGACTAATATGATAGGATGAATGATAAATTTTATATCAATATTTTTTATGTATTTTAAGGAGATAATTATAAAAATAAAAGCCAGTACAATCATCAATGGCTCCGCTGGCAAGTCCGTCCCCAGCGAATTGCTCAAATATATCTCATGGGACATAGGAATACATCCGACCAGCAAAAAAAAGATCGAACGATAATTTACCAGCGTCTGGTAGGCGAGTAAAACCCCGGCTGGCAAAACCAGTACCAAAGGCTCTGATGTTATGGCTGCCAAAAAACAGGAACCCAGCACTACGACAGAAAGTAACCCAAACAGGATTAATTCCATAGAACCCAAATGCGTAATACCCAGCCATTTTTTCATGTGAAATTATTGAGCATTTATTCTCCGCGGGTGACTTCCTTCCAGTCGATACTGTGATACCCCTCCAAAATTAAAACTCCTAAAAGACTAAATACAAGAGCTGCGACAATAGAACCCAAAACGATAATCGAGCGCATAGGTCGGGATTTATTGATAGGAGTAACACCAACTTCTATGGTATGAATAGACGCAATATCAGAAGCAAAAGCCGACTTGACTTTATAATATTTTTCCCGATCCCGGCTGAGGTCTTCCGTAATCTGCTCTTGTAAATCTGTCAGGACTTTTACCTTGCTGATTCCGTCGTTGAAACGCTTCAGGTTGATATTGCTGGTGCTATTGGCATCCGTCAGGGAAGAGAGTTCCTTTTTAAACCCCGCTATCCGTGCGCGGAGCATGGCAAGGCTATCTGCCCGCCCATTGCCGCTGCTTAAAAGGGCTTGCAATTTGGCTTCATCTCTTACGAGATTCGTTTCTGCTCTGGATACAATTTTTGCCAGTAATTCACTCTGAGATTCAATATCGTAGATGCCGTATTTTTTACGTAAAATAGTCAGGCTGTCCGAAACTTTAGAGAGGTTTTTTTCCAGAGATTTTACATTTTCCTCATAAGCCTTTAAAAGTTTTTCCTGATTGACGAGAATGAGCTTTTTATTGATGTCATCCACTTTGCCTCTTGCCTGATTAACAATTTTGGTCGCCAAATCTTTGTCGGTATCTTCTACTGAAATCTGAATGTTGTCATATTTATCTTTAACGACTTCATAGAGTTTCTTGAATTGTTTTTGAGTTTTAAAATCTGCCTTGGCATCTGTAGAGTCGATATCATAATGCTCCATCAGGTTGAATTTTTTTATTAAAAACCCAACAACGTCTGTAGAATTAGCTATCGTCAAAATCCGGTTGACATCCTCATCCTCCCCAAAATAATTCACTTCCTCAGTCGTCCCGAAAATCTGACTTGGCGAACTTAAAGAAGGATTGGTAGGATAAATAACCGTAGTAGATTTGTAGTAATTAGGCATCATCAAAGAAATGATAATGCTACCAATTGCGGCTAGTCCACAAACAATGATAATTGGCTTGCGCCATCTGTACACCACCTTTAGCACATCCACTAAACTCTCCTTATAATTTGGTTCCATATATTTAGTTTAACTCATCCGGTTGTTCCTGAAAAGAATCTGCAAAAGTAGCAAATTTTAAAGCAGGATTAAATTTGGGTTTCTATTATTCTTAAGAGGAGAAGTTATGTCAGGAAAGACCATTTTAAAAAAAATGACACTGCAATATTAAAAACAAAAACCAAAACAACAGATAGAAATGTTATTATTGATGTCCTTGCGACAAGTAGTAAAAAGTAATTGTCCAAAGGCACAATAAAATTCCCAATTGGGAAGTATACACAAGATGGGTCATTTTTAAGCGAACCAAGGTGAAAAGAGCAATTATAATTGTATATTTTATCGTTTTCTCATCCCTAACTAAAGAAATTCCTGTAAAACTCCTTAATTTTAGATTTCTTTCTCAGAATTGTGAATTTTAATCAAATAAAAGAAAAATATGTTATCAGCACCCGTAGCAGATGAAAATTTAAAAATGATAGAGGAAAGTGCAAAAAACTTTGCACAGCAATTCATCCAACCCCAACTCATGGAATGGGACGAAGCGCAAACCTTCCCTGTGGAGGTGATGAAAAAAATGGGAGAGTATGGTTTCCTAGGTGTCTTAGTACCTGATAAATATGACGGAGCCGGGCTTGGCTACCAGGAATACGTTTCTATCATCGTAGAAATTGCTAAAGTTTGTGGCTCAATCGGACTTTCTGTTGCTGCACACAATTCGCTTTGTACAGGTCATATCATGGCCTTCGGCAATGAAGAACAAAAACAAAAATACCTGCCAAAATTAGCTGCGGGTCAGTGGATCGGAGCCTGGGGACTCACCGAAGCCAACACCGGAAGCGATGCCATGCGTATGAGATGCGTAGCAGAAAAAGATGGCGATTATTACGTTTTAAATGGTGCGAAAAACTGGATTACCCATGGGAAATCCGGTGAAGTAGCGGTCGTCATTGCCCGCACTGGTGAGTTGCTGGATAGTCATGGCATGACCGCTTTTATAGTAGAACGCGGTACCCCCGGATTCAAAGCGGGTAAAAAAGAAAATAAGCTCGGCATGAGAGCATCAGAGACGGCAGAAATGATTTTTGAAAATTGCCGGATACACAAAAGTCAGGTGTTGGGTAATGAAGGAGACGGATTTATCCAAGCTATGAAAATTCTCGATGGCGGTCGGATTTCCATTGCAGCACTTTCCCTTGGAATTGCAAAGGGAGCTTACGAGGCTTCTGTAAAATACGCTCAGGAAAGAGAGCAGTTTGGGAAACCTATTGCAAAATTCCAAGCCATTTCTTTCAAACTGGCAGACATGGCTACTAAAATCGAAGCAGCAGAACTGCTCGTCCGACAAGCTGCCCACCTAAAAAATCTCGGTCAAAAAGTCACGAAAGAATCAGCTTTCGCAAAATACTACGCCTCCGAAATTTGCGTTGAAATAGCAACGGATGCCGTACAGATTTTTGGTGGATATGGTTATACCAAAGAATTTCCGGTAGAAAAATTTTACAGGGATTCTAAATTGTGTACCATCGGGGAAGGAACATCCGAAATCCAAAAACTGGTTATCTCAAGAGAAATTCTAAAAGGAAACATATAAAGAATTTTTTTCCTTGTTAAATAACGATTGAATTATCGTAGAGCCTCTCTTCTTTTGAAGAGGGGTTTTTTTGTCTCGGCGGTTTCAACTGCCGACAATGACGAAGAGCTACATCCCATTTTATGTTAAAATTTAGCTTGAATAAAATTTTTATATCAACCCCGCCGTTTTATCCTCACCTACCGACACGTATCTCCCTAAAGTTTCCTTCATTAAAATTTAAATTGTATATAAGAAAAACTATACACTGTATTTTTTTATAATTAAAAATTTCATACTATGAAGCGGTGTATTGTTTTGTGTTGTAGTCTGTGGATGATCCTTCAAATGAATGCCCAGTGCATTGAAGGCAATTGCCAAAATGGAAAGGGAACTTTTGTTTATTCCAGTGGAGCAAAGTACGAGGGAGATTTTTTAAATCATCAACGGCACGGCGAAGGAAAAGTTTTTTATACAAACGGAAATCAGTTCTCCGGTCAATGGAAATTAAATCGCAAACACGGCGATGGAACCTTGTCATACGCAGATGGAACTATCCAAAAAGGACGTTGGGAAAAGGGTGAGTTCCTGGGCAAAATTGTAGCCCACAAACCTGCTCCAACTCCATCCGCCCCAACTCAACCCGCCAATCTCCAGCACGACAAAAAAGCAACTTGCCTATCCGGAAATTGCAAGAACGGAAAAGGCATTTTCCAGTTTCCGGATGGTGCGGTGTATTCCGGTAATTTTAGAAAAGGTTTGCCAAACGGAAGTGGAAAAAAGGTATATAAAAAAGGAGCGATTGAAGAAGGCTTCTGGCACGATGGTGATTTTACCGGAAGCGAAGCAATGGTGCTTTCTGATGTCCGGGATTGCAATACAGATGTTTGTAAGGATGGCTGGGGAAAGTACAATTACCGCAAGGGCGACTTGTACACCGGGCAGTTTTTTGATGGCCAACCCAAAGGGCTGGGCACTTGCAAGTACAGCAATGGCGATAAGTACGTCGGGGAGTGGGCATTCCACGCGCCACATGGCGAGGGTGTTATGTACTTAAAAAATAATACGACTGCAAACGGAATATGGGAGGCCGGACGCTTTATCAGAGGCTTGGAAGAGGCTCCGGATTATTCAGAAAAAATTGTGCGGGATGTCGATCCCAAAGTAAAAATATGGGCGATTGTTGTTGGGGTTTCACACTATGCACACATGCCGGTTTTGAATTACACGGATGATGATGCCTATGAGTTTTTTGCTTTTTTAAAAAGTCCCGAAGGAGGAGCCTTGCCCGACAAGCAAATCCGAAAACTGATTGACGAGGAAGCAACTAGAGAAAACATCCTGAAGATGACCCGGCAGATGTGCCTCAAAGCGGATGGCAATGATGTGGTAATGGTTTACCTCTCCGGGCATGGATTGGATGGTTCTTTTTTACCGATTGATTACAATGGTTTTAATAATATGATTTTATACGATGAGTTGAACGCGCTCCTTGGAAAAAGTCAAGCCAAATTTAAAATGTGTATTGTAGATGCCTGTCATTCGGGGAGCCTGCTGGCTCTCAAATCTCCTGTTGATAAAGCACTGGATCATTTCTATGGAGCATTCGAAAATACCAAGGGCGGAACGGCCGTTTTACTCTCCTCCAAAGCTGAAGAAACTTCGATGGAATCCAATGGATTGAGGCAGGGCGTTTTCAGTCATTACCTCCTGCGCGGACTCAAAGGCGAAGCGGATACCAACCACAATAAGATAGTAACAGTAAAAGAATTGTTTGATTTTGTATATAATAATGTTAGAATATATACGGGCAATTTGCAAACGCCAAATAT
>JAHDCK010000071.1 GCA_020629915.1 Saprospiraceae bacterium | reverse complement strand
AAGTTAAGCGAGTCACCAGTGGCGTTTTTCAAAATGGCCATGAACGGAATAGTCGTATTCGCAGTAGCCCCGCTACCGGAGATATTGACGACATCGCTGTGGCAACTTCCGTTGGTTACCGTTTGGAAAATCGGATTGGGGTTGAAAATAACCGTTCCGGGGGTGACATAAGGAGAAAATATAATCTCCGTGGCATCCTGACCCGCGTAGTTACATATTGTAAAATAGTAATCATACGTTCCATCCGGCAAACAAACAACAGAATCGGTTTCCAAAGTTAAACACGGCTTACAATCAAAATAAAGGGTGTCCGAGCAAGCAATAGAGTCTTCTCCGGTAGAGGAAATCGTGTACCAATCAAATATGATTTCCTGGGGCATCTGCGACGGACTTGTTATATTTTCCAGACAGAAATTCATAGCAGCAGTATAACTACCGGCAGGCATTCCGGGGATAGACCAATCCACTTCCTGTTGCCCTTGTACGGTGGCCGTCCAGCCACTTCCACCCTGTGGATTTCCAAAAGTAACGCCCGGAGTGGTAATTGTTGATTTTATATAGGTAAAATATCCATTTATAAAATTATTATGCACATCAATCGCATGGCAGCAGGAGTCCGTACTGCTAATTGTATTCGGTACGAGGTAAATAGAATCACAAGGATTGCAGGAAGGCAACTCAACGGTATGATCTACATGACAACAATCGCCATCTGCGGTAATGAGTTCTACAGTAAAGGTATAAGGCCCAGGTGCAGAATTGATACTCAGCGAAATTGGGCCATAAGTGCCAGGATATCCTAAGCCCGCTACCGGGTTGATGTGTAAAATACCTCCGGAAGCATCACGAATGATAACGGTATTGACAGTTTTCCCGGTGTTATTATCAACAGTAATATCCACCTGGTAAGTACCTGTAGTAGAACATTCAACTGTTGCGTTTGTAACTAAAGCACAAGGAGGACATTCTCTAACACATATATTGTCAAATCCATATATTTCGGTAGGAGAACCGGTAATATCAACGGCATAAGCCACACCAGTTACACTGCTTATCAGAGCATCCCAATCGGCTGCAGTAGAACCAATTTCCATGACCCATTGTCCATCGGTATTGGAGGGAAGATTTCCAAAGCCATCGCTTAAAGCAATCGGCGGGCAAATCGTCTGCCAACCATCAGCAGCGACAATTGGACTGGATAATTCAAATCTTGCTCGCAAGGTGGCAGAAAAGGGATCAGTTCCGCCCGAGTAAATGCGAAGGGAATTTGGAGTTGTTCCGCCACCTCCGTTGTAAACGCGAAAGTCGTAGCAAAAACACTGATCTTCAAATTGTGACCAGTCACCGGCGTAGTCTGCATTGTTCCATAACCAACTACTGCCATCGCTACAGCCGACATCGTAGGCTCTCAGGTAATGGTCGCCTGTTCCGTTTTGGCTGGCGAAGTCAGAATACTGTAGATTGGTACACCGGGTTCCCCAGTTGCCTAGGAGGTTTTGCTGGATAGTAGCCGGGATGCCATTGTTGATGACGCCTGTGGTTGGATATTGGTCAAAGGATTCACAAAAAGATGCCTGCTGAGCGGGCAGTTGTAAGAGCGTTAAAACAAATAAAAGGGTCGTGAGTAGCGATTTCATTTTTAAAGATTTTAAGGGTTGATAAATAATCGTTTGATTGAATTTTAATGTCGTTTTCATTTTTAAAAAATTTAATAGTGAATGATTATGCGCGCTTTCTGTGGACAAATTGCAGGAAAACGAAGGTCAAAGCGATTACAGAAAATCCCTAAAATCCAAAAAGCCCCTTCCCGAATTTTGGGAAGAGGCTTTGCCGTTTTTGGAGTTATCTTTTTAACGTCCTAGGGGCAGGAAGTCGTTGTAGATTGATTACTCAATACCTTAGGATTTGTAGAGACCGAACTGCATAAAGCCGGGTCGGTAATACTTGGAGGACAATTGCAAATATCCGACCGATCAAAATAAACGGGACGGGGACGAGTGGTGTTATTATATCGGCTGGTGTTAAAAGTACGGCTGCCGATAGTAGCCTGATTTTCAGTAAACTCTACATAATCACAAGTGACACTTGGTCCACAGACCTCACCCTCATCAATTTCCAATCCTACATCTACAATGGTAGAACCTCCACAACAATAAAACTCAAAAATGTTTTGAGTATAATCGGATTGGTTGGGTTCAGTTGGGTCACAGGAATTGCAGTTTGAAGCGACTTCCAGGCGTACAACATCTTCATTTTCAAGGGGATAAGTTAAGGTTGTGCTGGAGGAAGTGGTTGTTTGTTCAGTTATCAGAACATCATTGACATAAAACATAACGGAATAACTGGTAGCAAAGGAAACATCGTCCCAATTGTAAAACAGAACACTATCGCCTTCCAGGCTTTCCAGTTCCAGATTTTCCGGGGATTCACAATTTTCAGGGTCACAAACATCACAGCTAGGAAGCAGGAAAGTGCCTAAACTGAAAATTATTGTAAGCAATAAAAAAACTTGTTTATTCATGGTTTTATCAGATTTATAATGCAATGCTATAAGCAAAGCAAAGATTAGTGATTAAAAAACAGTATAAGGTTCTATATTTACAAGTGCATAATCAATTACATTTTTTTGAAATTATCCAAAATTCCTTTTCGGGAATTTTAACACTTTCTTATGGAAAGGACAAAATTAGTACGTCTGCTGAGTTATTTTTCAGAATCAGAACTTAGAGCTTTTCGCGATTTTGTTCATTCTCCCTATTTTAATAAAAATAAAAAAGTTATTGCTCTTTTAGAGTTTATCCTAAAAATAACTCCTCCCTTTAAAAATGATAACCTCACCTATGAAAATGCTTTTAGGCATATTTTTCCAGAGGCACAATTTAAAGCAACTAAAATTACAAAGCTATTATCTATTTTGAATGGTCTTGCGGAGCAATTCATCTCCTGCTCAATAACTATAGAAGATTCTTTCTTGCAAAATTTAAATCTACTTCATTTTTATAATATCAAGAACCAACCGGAGGCATTTGAACAACAATTGAAAACAGTTCAAAAAGCAGAAAAGAAATTTAAAGATTTGGGGACAGAGCATTTTAATCGACAGTTTCAGGTATCTAAAATGGTCAATTTTTATTACAGTGTTTTACAGGATAAGGGAACAGGAGATGTTTTTTTTAAGGAAGTTGTAGAGGATTTGGATAACTATTACTTATTGTCAAAATTAGTTTATAGCTGTCAAATGATAAATCGACAAAAGAGTATTGGGGGATTGGAATACAGTTTTCCGCTGGTAGAGGAATTATTGGAACTCATCCCAAAGTATGAATTCGACAATAATGCATTAATAAATTTATGGTATAAAATTTTAATATTTCTAACGGATCCAACTGAACTAAAATATATAGAAGTAAAAGAATTAATTTATAAGTATTTTTCAGAAATGTCTTTTCGGGAAGCAAGGCTGATATTTTCTTATCTGGAAAATCGCTCAATAGAAGTTTTTCCAAATAAAAAAGAATATTTTCATCAACTATTCGATCTCTACAAATTTCAAATTGAAAATAAAATAAATTATATAGAAAATAAACTTCGTCCTCAGCTCTTTAAAAATATCGTTACCGTAGGATTGAAGCAAAAGGAATTGGATTGGGTAGAACAATTCATTGTAGAACACAAAAGAAAATTGTTTGATACGGGCGAAGACATCCACGGTTTTTGCAAAGCACTTTTGTATTTTGAAAAAGGAGAATACCAGTCGGTCCTTTTATTGTTGTCTGCTGCAAAATTGAATAATATTTATTTTAATTTAAATAAACGGCGACTGGAAGTGAAATCCTATTACGAGTTGGAATTATACGATGAGTTCGAATTAAAAATCACCAGCTTCCGCACCTTTCTTTCCCGCAATAAAAAACAAATTGCTCCCTACGCTTATCAGGCCAATTCTAATTTTTTAAATTTCATTTTTAATTATTATAAAAATGCAGAATTCGATAAAAAGGAAAAAGAAAATCTCCTGAGTCAAATCAACCTGATGAAGGATAAAGGCGATCCGCTCTACGAACTCGACTGGCTGCTGGAAAAATGCAGTTAATAAGCGGGTTTTAAACCAAGATTCCCTTTTTGTCATTATTTTTGCATCCTTTCTTTCGGATGGATTCTAATTTTATGCGGTCTTTATCCTTAAAATACTGCAATTCATATAAGTTATCAGACAAATAAAGAGATAGTCTCTAACTTGCAGGTACTCAGAAATTCCCCCTTTCCTTCTAAAAGGGAAGGTATTATTATGAAAAAAATGTATACCCAATATAAACCACACCGCCTCCCGGTGAGGAAGTTGCTTCGGTTGGATAGTAGCTTCCTGGCACTTTTATTCTGTTGGTTATTAATGCCTTCCTGCAATTATGTTTCTGAAAAAATGCCTAAAAACCTGGACTTGTCTACTAAACTAGCAGGAGAACATAAAAAAGATAAAGATAAAAAAGGCGATACCACCTTACCCTCTACTCAGGCCGCACTGGATGAACTCAAAGCCTACGAATCCGGAAATTATAAATACACTGTAGAGGATTTTTACCGAAAACCAGCCAGAACATATTATAAATTATCTCCTAACGGCGAATACCTCGCTTACCTCGGTCGGTACGAAAGACGCCTGAATTTATTTATCCAAAAAATTGGCTCTAACGAATCTTTACGGATTACCAACTCTCTGGATCGGGACTTGCCCTATTTTTTCTGGGCCAATAATAACCGCTTACTGTATGTAAAAGACAACAAGGGAAATGAAAACTATAATCTCTATGCCGTGGATCGGGATGGCGGGAATCCAAAAGACTTGACACCTTTCGAGGAAGTCCGAATCAGAGTCATTGATGAACTGGAAAACCTGGAGGATGAAATTATTATCGGGATGAATAAAAATAATCCCCGGCTCTATGAACCCTTTCGCCTGAATATCGTCACCGGAAAACTGAAGCAACTAGCCAAAAACGAAGATATTTTATTTCCTTATGAAGATTGGAAAACGGATCACGAAGGAAAACTCCGCCTGGTCAATCGCATTTCAAATGGAACAGATGTGGAGATGTTATATAGAAAAGACGAAAATTCTCCCTGGAAGGTTTCTATAAAAACAGACTGGAAAGAAAGTATATATCCATTATTTTTTGATTTTAATAATCCAAATATAATTTACGCATCTACTAATTTAAACCGGGACAAAAATGAAATCGTGCGTTTTGATCTCGCTCAGGGCAAAGTGATCGAAACCGTTTTTGAGCATCCCGGAGTGGATGTTTTTTATGCGACCTATTCTAAAAAAAGAAAAGTACCCACGACGGTTTACTACGTAACTGATCGCTCGGAGTATGCCTTTCTGGATAAAGAAGTAGAGGATTTGTATCAGCGGTTTTGTGAAGAATTGAGCCACTACGAAATTTTTATTACCGCAGCCGACCGGGAAGAAAATAAATTTATCCTGCGCACTTATAGTGATCGTTCTATGGGCGCGTATTATTTATATGATAAAATACAAGATTCGTTAACAAAGATTGCCGATGTAAGTCCCTGGATACAGGAAGGTGATTTGGCCAATATGCAGCCGATTTCCTACAAAGCCAGAGATGGTTGGACAATACACGGGTATCTTACTTTGCCTAATATCGAACATCCAAAAAATCTCCCGGCTATCATCTGGCCACATGGTGGACCGCATTCCCGGATAAAATGGGGCTACAGCTCCACCATCCAAATGCTGGCCAACCGGGGCTATGCTGTTTTTCAAATGAACTTTCGGGGTTCTACTGGTTACGGGAAGAAATTCAAAGAGGCGGGCCATAAGGAGTGGGGCGGAAAAATCCAGGAAGATATTTCGGATGGTGCACGCTGGCTGGTGGCCCAAGGCATCGCTGATTCTACCCGATTGGG
Source organism: Saprospiraceae bacterium (assembly GCA_020629915.1). Classification (GTDB taxonomy): domain Bacteria; phylum Bacteroidota; class Bacteroidia; order Chitinophagales; family Saprospiraceae; genus JAHDCK01. The sequence goes on along the minus strand of JAHDCK010000071.1, from coordinate 9,266 downwards.
GCTTTATGGAGGTAGCTTTGGAGGCTATTCCTGCCTGATGCAATTGGCGACTGAGTCTGATTTGTATTCCTGCGGGGTGGATTATGTCGGAACTTCCAGTTTGTTTACTTTATTAGAAAACATCCCGCCGTATTGGGAACCCTATAAAAAAATGCTCCACGAGACCGTCGGTAATCCAGCCATTGATAGTTTGGAAATGCGCGATTGGTCCCCCTTGTTTCTGGCAGATGAAATTGAAAAACCGCTATTCGTGGTTCAGGGAGCCAATGATGTCCGGGTGAAAATCATTGAGTCCGATCAGATTGTTGAAGCCCTTCGCGGGAAGGGAATGGATGTTCCTTATATGGTCAAGTATGACGAGGGACATGGTTTCGTAAAAGAAGAAAACAGATATGATTTTTATGAGACAATGCTGGGTTTCTTTGCCAAGCATCTGAAGGCGGACGAAGGCACGACCGCCAAAGCAAATTAATCCACTTTTTCCAGTTCCACATTTTCCAAATCTTCTCCTTTCCCAAATAATTTTACCTGGTATTCTTCTTCGTAATCAAAGGGAATTTTCATGCCTACGCCCGCCATTTTTACCCGAATGAATCCGGTCATTCTAACCAAAGCCTTTTTCTTTTTAAAAATGCCACCTATGGCCATGCCCAATCCTTTAAAGGCTTTTTTGACCGGGACATCAATTTTCAGTGGAACTGAAAATTCAGAATTGGCCGGCATCGTGGATTCCAACTCCTGCTGCACAAAGGCCGATTTTTTTCCATCCACAAAAACATCACATTCCATCTGTGTGATCTTTACTCCAAAATTATTGGGATTGGAAAAGACGGCATCGGCAACTAATTTTATATTTTTATTTTTAATACCTTTAAATTTCATATTGCGTATTTCTACATATTCGGGGGAAGCAGGTCCATCACATCCGGCTAGTAGAAAGGTAGCAGCCAGTACTAGTATGAAATATTTCATTATTTTTAAAATTTCATTATAATTATAAAAAAACAGCATTTCCAAAAATCAGTTTTCCGCAATGCCAGAATCCTCTAAAGATAGGTGCGTCTGGGAAGTAAATGATTTGACCACTGCCCAAATTTTCAGTGCCCATAGCCAGAGTGTTAGGAATCTTCTGCTTGAGATGATGCCCAATAAAACCACTTATATGACTATCTGATTTATAAGTGCCGACATTCCAGCGACCGGAATTGAGGTATGGATAAGTACGACTGTTCCGTTTCATCAGAAAGGTAGATTTGCCCACACCAAAAGCCAACGGGTGAGAATCATCCAAATGAACTTTATAAATGCTTCCGGCTACGGCGTGCATGACGCTGTTGCGTTCGGAATCCTCGTAACGTTGAGTCAGGTTTTTTGTAGAAGTTTTTGGAGAGGCAGTTTTCCCGGACAGACTTTTTCCTAAGGTCGTTTCCGAACCGGAGAATAAGTTCAGTGCTCGTTCAAATGCAATGACTTTGCCGCCATCTTTTATATATTTTATAATTTTAGATTTATGATCGCTGTAATTTCCGGAAGGCAAAATTAAAACATCAATATCTTCCAGTATTCGTTCAGAAAAATAATCTATATCAATTATTGTAATTGGATATTCAATCTCCTGTTCAAAATAATACCAAATATCTCCAAAGGAATAAGCAGATACTCCATTGCCACGCAGCGTAGCTACTCGCGGAGCCTTGAGGAAAGTCATTCCATCAGAGCCGAGATCCTTTCCGGTTTCTACCAGCCCGGAATAAACCGGAATGGGTTTTTTGTCAACAGATTTAAAAATTTCATTTATTTTTTTGATATAATTTTTACCCAAATTTTTATTGTCAAATCGGGTTAGAATCATGGTGCCCCGGTCGAAGGATTTTCCATCAATTTTAAACGGCTGTTCCGAAAACCGCACCTTGATTTCTGCCTTAAGTAATTGACTTAGTAGTCGTACATCCGCCACATCTTTCCAGGGAAATAAAACGGCATAAGGTTTTTTATCTATGGGAATAAACTTGTTTTGTTCGAGGGGATTATCTTGGCTTCTGCCTTCTGTTTTTTCCTTGAGCGCATAAGCTTCCATATTAAAAACGTAAGGTAATGCCCAGGCGGTGAGGTCATACGTCAGAGAATCTTCCAGATAAGTTTTGGGTTCAAACAGGACATTGAGCAGGTGAGATTGAGGCTGATAAGCACTTAGGACGAGGTCGCCCTTTTCCGCTTTGAAAGAAGTATTTTTATTATTTAAATAATCAAAACCATTTTTTGTTCCTTTGTCCTGACTTAGGAAATTGTATTGAATTTTTTGCTTGTCGAGCAGGGAAGTTAACGCATTTATTTTATCTGTATTTTTATTTTTTATAATAAAAGATTTATAATCGCTATCCGGATTGGAAGTGGCATTTTTAAAATACTTATTAAATTCTTCTATAAGTTTTTCCCTGTTGTCAAAGGCCGTTTCAATAGTCGCCAGTCCGGTAATGTGGTGTTCGTGCAGACGGTGGTAGAGGGTCAGTGTATCGCCGGTTTCTCTTTCTATGGCAATTCCGGCATCGCGCGATCCACCTTTCTCATAAGTAAATCCAATAGCTCCATTGAAGATAGGCCAGGTGTCTCCGTAACTCGGATAAACTAAATCAAATATTTCTTTTGTATAATACAACCAGCCTTCCTGATCAAAATACCGCGCATTATTTTTGCCGACGTATTCCTGAAATTTTCGTTGCCAGGGCGTAATTTCCCGATGCAATGGACGAGCAGCCGGAGCAAAAAAGTACGGAGAATGAACGCCCATTTCGTGGAAGTCTACATGGACATGAGGCATCCATTGATAATACAACTCCGCCCGCTGGGCACTTTCGGTTTGAGTTTGCCAGCACCAATCCCGGTTGAGGTCAAACAGGTAGTGGTTGGTTCGTCCTCCCGGCCAGGGTTCGTGATGTTCGATGTGCTCATGATGCGGATGCGCCTGCTGGCCGCCAATCATATTATACCAATTGGCATATCTGTCACGGCCATCCGGATTGACGCAGGGGTCGAGGATGACGATGACCTCGTCCAGCCATTTTTTTAAATTCGGGTCTGAACTAGTGGCCAGGTGATGAAGTGTTTTGAGGGCGGCTTCGGTGGAGGCAGATTCATTGCCGTGAATATTATAGCTGAGCCAAACAATTGTTTTTTGGTTATTTGTGTTTCCTTTATCTGAAAATCCAATGCCTTTTAAATTGGCCTGGCGGATGGCCTCTAAATTTTTTATGTTTTTAGAGGAGGAGACAACTGCAACCAGAAGGGGCCGACCTTCGTAAGTCGTTCCATAATTTTTGAGTTCAATTTTGGGAGAACTTTCCGCAAGTGTTTTATAATAATCAACCACCCGGTGATGATAAGTGAATTTGCTGCCCAGTTCGTATCCCAGAAAATCGGAAGGAGAAGGCAGGGTTTGAGCGGAAAGGAATAAAGGAATGAAAAGAAGATAGAATAAACTTAAAAAGGGTTTCATTGGATAAATTTGTAATAATTGTGAGTTCCCAATTTTGTAAAAAAAATAAAATTATTTTTAAAAATCGGAATCTTATTTTAAATTTATCCGTAAGATAAACAAAGGGAAAGAATTTTCTTTCCTTACCACACACTTTTACGCCTTATCCTAACTCATCTAAAGGCAAGAATTTATTCTAAGTATTTTATGAACCTCTCATTTAAAATTAATGAGAAACGTAAAGAAGTATTTTTTTATGTTCTAATGAATTTATTAGATTATTAAAAATATCATATTCTTTATTTCTTAATTTGCTGTAGATTTTCAATAACCCTTTTTTCAATTTCTAATCTATCTTAGGCAAATTCCGTTCCTTTTGTAACGAAAGTTGTCCCAGGATGAAAAAACCAATCTCATGACTGCAAAATTTTACATTTGCTTCCCTTTTTGTCTTTTTTTGTTTTTAAATACGACCATTCTTTCAGCTGAAGCCCCGGCGGGTGTGCCTGTTCCGTATGTAGAAGGTTTTGAAGGTGCGCCGGTTCCGAATATGGTAGCTGGCTGGACGGTGATTAACGGAAATGGCGATTTAAAGGAATGGCAGACTTCTAATAGTGTTGCCTATTCCGGAGTTCAGGCTGCCCGGATGCCCTTTGATAATTCTTTGACAGCAGATGAGTGGTTGATCTCTCCCGGGATTGCTTTAACAGCAGGAGTTACTTACCAATTGCAATTTGTCTATCGGGCTGCCGGAACTTTTGGAAACGAGCGAATGAAGCTCTACTGGGGGACAGGGAATACGGCTGATGACCTGACTATGCAGTTATTTGGGGAAGAACAGTTTAATAATACGAATTGGCAAAGAATGCAAATTCAGTTTACTGCTGAGGCTAATGGTGATTATTACTTTGGATTTCACGGATATAGTTATAAACATAATTTTGGAATTTATATAGATGATTTTAGTGTCAAAACTGTACAGCCAACCGCTGTTTTAGATAATGGGAATGATGATTTATGTCAGTCATATCAGGCCAGAGGAGTTTTTGCTGAGGATGTTTGGTATGATATAATTGATGAAAACGGAGACTTGATTGCTTCTGTCAATCCGCAGGGAGAGGATTTGGGTACGGTTACCGTAGAAATGAAGGATGTTTCGGGTGTGCTAGTGACAGGTGCGACTAATACGCCTAACCCAATTAAAATGATGCCGCGCTTTTTCAATTTTTCCTCTTCCAAGTTTGGTCAGGGTGTTTATTTTACCAATCCCGTGAAACTGCGTTTATATTTCCAGTCGGAGGAAATGACTGATTTTAATAATGATGTCCAAGGAAGCGGTCAGGGGAATCCTACCATCTGGTCTCCATCTGATTTAAACATCACGCACTACTCCGGTGAAAATGAAGATTGTAACCCATTTAATAACAACTATCAAACCGCCTTGCACAAGGATTGGATCAATAACCTGATTGGAGGAAGTACTGCCGGAGGAGATGTGTATGTAGAATATGAGGTGGAACATTTTTCGGAAAGCATGACTCACGAACCATCCGGTGGAGCCTTGCCCGTAGAGTTAGGTTTTTTCCGTGCAACTAAACAAAGCAGCAGCATTCTTTTAGAATGGGTCACTTTTAGTGAAGAAGAAAATGCAGGGTTTGAAATACAGCGCAGTGGTGATGGTCGCGACTGGGAGGTTTTGGGATTTGTGGAAGGTCAGGGAAGTACCACTGAAAAACAAACCTACGAGTTTGTGGACGAGAATCCTAAACTACTTAACTACTACCGATTGAAGCAGGTGGATTATGATGGAACGGTTAATCTATCCGATGTTATTTTCCGGGAGTTTGAAGAAAAAGGAAAATTTGCACTTAAAGTTTTTCCCAATCCAATTAACGATGGTTGGGCAACGATAGAATACCAATCTATCACCGAGCCAGTCGAAGCTATTAAAATTTTAAATATGGATGGAAGAATTCTTTTTGAAAAGGATTTTGATAATTCAAATTTATATTATAAAAATGAAATTAATGTTAGAAACTTTTCACCGGGCATTTATTTTATCCACATCCAGGCCGGACGCGTTCAGCAACAACAAAAATTTGTGATACACTAACAAAAAATCTTTTTAACCAACATCAACAAAACCCTTGGCATTTTTTGCTGAGGGTTTTTTATTGGAACCAAACCCGCCTAAAAAGCATTAACTCTAAATCCAATTCCCTATTTTTGCGGATCAATTAACAATCGTATAAAATGTCAGAAGAAAAAAGAACCTCTCTCAACTTCGTAGAACAAATCATTGAAGAACACAATGCCTCGGATCGCTTCGGTCAGAAAGTACATACCCGCTTTCCACCCGAACCCAACGGCTATCTCCACATCGGACATGCCAAATCTATTTATACTAATTTTTCCTTAGCGAAAAAATACGGCGGAAAAACAAATTTGCGTTTTGATGATACGAATCCGGTGACAGAAGACACAGAATACGTAGAGTCCATTCAGGAAGACATCAAGTGGCTCGGTTTTGACTGGGAAGATCGACTCTTTTTTGCTTCAGATTATTTTGAACAGTTATATACGTATGCCCTAGATTTGATTAAAAAAGGAAAAGCCTACGTTGATGATTCTACTGCAGAAGAAATTGCTGCCCTGAAAGGAACGCCCACCCGCCCCGGCGAACCGAGTCCGTATCGCAGCAGAACAATTGAGGAAAATCTGGATTTGTTTGAGCGGATGCGCAAGGGAGAATTTGAGGAAGGAAGTAAAGTGCTTCGGGCAAAAATTGATATGTCTTCTCCTAATATGTTACTACGCGATCCGGTTTTATATAGAATAAAATTTGCAGCGCATCACCGCACGGGCGACAAGTGGTGCATCTACCCGATGTACGACATGGCACATGGTTATTCCGATTCTATTGAAGGCATTACTCATTCTGTTTGTACGTTAGAATTTGAAAATCACCGACCGCTTTATGATTGGCTAATCGATGCAGTGGGGATTCATCATCCTCAGCAGATAGAATTTTCCCGCCTGAATCCTTCTTATATGATCACGAGTAAACGCAAGTTGCGCCAGCTTGTAGAAGAAGGTCACCTGACCGGGTGGAACGATCCCCGGATGCCTACGATTTCAGGATTGAGAAGGAGAGGTTATACACCGGAGTCCATTTGCAACTTCGCAGAGAAGACCGGACTGACTAAGCGGGATGGCATTACGGATGTGCTTTTGTTAGAAGATTGCGTTCGTCAGCATTTAAATAAAATCACGCCTAGAATGATGGCTGTCCTGAGTCCGCTCAAAATTACGATTACCAATTACCCGGAAGATAAGGTGGAAATGATGGAGGTAGTCAATAACCCGGAGGATGAATCTGCGGGAACGCGGGAGCTGCCGTTTTCAAATAAATTATATATTGAAACGACAGATTTCATGGAAGACCCGCCCCGGAAATATTTCCGGCTGGCTCCGGGAAAAGTCGTTCGCCTGAAGGGGGCATATATCATTCAGTGCGACGAGGTGATTAAGGATGATGCAGGTGAAATTATAGAATTAAAATGTTCTTATATAGAAAATAGTAAGAGTGGGGAAGACACTTCCGGGGTCAAAGCCAAGGGAACGATCCATTGGGTTTCTGTCCCGCATGCGGAGGAAGTAGAGGTGCGTTTGTATGATCGTTTGTTCACCGATCCCACTCCGGGTAATCACAAGGACGAGGATGGCAATCCCATAGATTTTAAAACATTCCTCAATCCCGAATCGCTGCAAGTTATCAAGGCACAGGTAGAACCCAGTTTGCAAAATGCCCGACCACTAGATAAATTTCAGTTTATGCGGAAAGGTTATTTCTGCCTCGATCCGGATTCTACCTCCGAGCATTTAATTTTTAATCGCACGGTGACGCTACGGGATAGCTGGGCGAAGAAGACCAAGAAATAATTTTTATATTTTATAAAATTGTATCCGAAATACCAAAACGGGAAAGAAATCAGTTTTCTTTCCCGTTTTGGTATTTAACACAACTTTAAGAAAAGTTTGAGCAAACTGGCACAGGGTTGGTAATTAGGAAGGTAACACATCCTAAAAAACCGTTCCCGGTAAAATGAAGCAACGGGAAAATGCTTCGACCTCCGGAAACAAAAACCTTAAAAATATGTCGTATCAAACAAAACTCGAACAGATGCTCGTCATGCTATTAGCAGATTTGAAGCACGAACGTATTACCGACCCAAATGGGAAACTTTCCATCGTCACACAAGACGAACAATCTAAATTTATCTTATTGGTTTTAGAACAATTTGATTTTGTAGATAAAATCATATTGCAATACAGAAAAAATAAAACAAGAGTGATCAGTTTGTTTAAAGATCGCACTTCTTTTGAATTTAATATTTGCCATCAGGAAGCCAAGGTGGTTTCTCCTGTTTTCCAAAATAAAGTGCAGGTTTATTTTACCAGAAGAAAATCTGCGTAAGCTATAACTTCAAGTGCAAAAATACTATTAACTCTCTTAAAATCAGAGACCCCGATGCCAGAAAAAGCATCGGGGTTTTTTTATTAACTTTATTCGCATTATCACTTGAATTTACCTATCTTTGCCTTCCAATTTCAAAAAAGGTCTTTGATTATGGATGCTAACAAAGGATTCATACTACCCATTTTGGGCTTAGGCGTCGGAATCCATGAATTTGATTACGGCATTGATTCCGCCTTTTTTCAGGAATTTGAAGAACCCTACGTGGATAAAGGAGATGTAAAAGTGCATCTGCATTTTGACAAACGACCCGAAATGCTCGTTCTGAATTTTGATATTCAGGGGCATGTAGGTGCGGCCTGTGACCGATGCCTTCGGGATTTTCCATTGCCCATTGACGGACAGTACAGACTACTGGTCAAATACGGCACCGGAGGAGAAGAAACGGAAGAAGATATTGCTTACATTCCCAAGGGCAGTCCCGAACTGGACATCCGAAAATTCATATACGAATTTATTTGTTTGTCCGTTCCCATGCGGAAAGTCCCGGAAGAAAGCGAAGCAGGTTGTTCCGTTTGTGGCGAAGAGGGATTCAAATACCTGGACCGGCTTCAACCGGAAGAAGAGGCAGAAGAAAAAACCAATCCCATTTGGGACGAATTGAAAAAACTGAATGATAATTAAGGGGAAACCCTATTTTTAGTATAATTTTAAAATAGATATATCATGGCACATCCCAAGAGTAAAATATCTAAGCAGCGTAAGCGCAAGCGTCGCACGCACAAGAAAATTGAGGCACCGAATGTAGCGATTTGCCCAACTACCGGAGAACCACATCTTTGGCACCGCGCCTATTATGATATGGAAGGGAATCTGTATTATAAAGGTAAGCTGGTGATTCCGATAGACGAGGCAGTCGAAGAGTAAGCGCAGCTATTTTTAGAAAAGAGATATAATACAAGCTCCCATAATTTTTTATGCGGGGCTTTTTGTATTTATAAAATAGTATAACAAACTTATTGAGTTTAAATAATTAACCGCCGAACTTTTGAAAAACAAAAAAATAGATTTGTCATTCCGAACGAAGTGAGGAATCTCGTCTAAAAATGGAAATCGGATTCTCAAGAAATCCCAGTAATAAAGAGATAGGAACCTGTTCCTTGCGTTTAGACGAGATCTCTCACTTCGTTCGAGATGACAAAATGTTATATGTTTTTGTTTAATTACTTTGTTTCTATTTTCGTCGTTTAACTTTTTAAAACCAATTAGTTTGTTCCCGCATTGTGCATTCTACACCCACAAAAAACTTGACATCCA
>JAHDCK010000070.1 GCA_020629915.1 Saprospiraceae bacterium | reverse complement strand
AACCGCTACGAGCGTTTCGGCGTAGGTGAAACCTACGCCAGTCTAATTTTTTATAATTGCTCCTTTTACAGTAGTATAAAAATAAATTATAATGAAAAAAATACATGCCCAGCCACCGGAAGATCACACCGGAATAAAAATAAAAAAAACATCCAAAACCGGGGTAGGGATGCCTGCAATTTTATCCTCTTTAGAACACATGAGGAAATATATGAATGCAGCTGATGCATTAAAAGTTTCCACAAAACTCAATCAAAAAGGCGGTATTGATTGTCCCGGCTGTGCCTGGCCCGATCCGGATGATGATCGTTCCCGGCTGGGAGAATATTGCGAAAACGGCATCAAAGCCATAGCAGAGGAAGCTACCAAAAAGCGTTTGAAGCCCGATTTTTTTGCTAAACATTCCATCGCTGAATTATCCGAATGGTCAGATTTTCAATTGGGGAAAACGGGGCGTTTGACGGAGCCAATGATATTAGAAGAGGGCGTGGATCATTATCAACCAATTTCCTGGGAAAAGGCTTTTCAACTCATTGGTCACGAGCTTAAGGGTTTGGACTCTCCCGATGAAGCCGTTTTTTATACTTCCGGACGAACGAGTAATGAGGCCGCTTTTTTATATCAACTTTTTGTCCGGGAATACGGAACGAATAATCTGCCTGACTGCTCGAATATGTGCCATGAGTCAAGCGGAAAAGGTTTGTCTCAAACGGTGGGAATTGGGAAAGGCTCCGTTCGATTGACGGATTTGTATGAGGCGGAGGTCATCATTATCATGGGGCAAAATCCCGGAACCAATCATCCACGGATGCTTTCTGCGCTGGAAAAATGTAAACTAAATGGCGGAAAAATAATTACTGTCAATCCGCTCCCGGAGGCTGGTCTGATGAATTTTACCAATCCGCAAAGCCCCGTAAAAATGGCGACAGGCGGAACGAAACTCACGGATTTGTTTTTGCAGGTAAAGGTCAATGGGGATGTTGCCTTGCTAAAGGCTATGATGTTATTATTATTGGAAGAAGAAAAAAATGCGCCAGGGAAAGTGCTGGACAAGGATTTTATTATATCTAAAACAAATGGATATGAAGACTTTATTAATGATTTGAAAAAATATTCATTAGACCAATTGTGTGAGGCATCCGGGTTGTCTAAATCTGAAATTTTAAGAGCAGTAGATTTAATTAAATATAAAGAAAAAATTATTATCTGCTGGGCAATGGGTTTGACTCAACATCAAAATGGAGTAGATAATATACGAGAAGTTGTTAATTTATTGCTGATGAAAGGAAGTATTGGCAAGCGGGGAGCAGGTACCTGTCCGGTGAGAGGGCACAGCAATGTTCAGGGAGACAGAACAATGGGAATCTGGGAGGCACCACCAAAAAAATTATTAGATAAAATTGAATCTGTTTTTGGGTTTAAGCCACCACGGGAACATGGTTTTGCGGTTGTGGACGCCATTCAGGCAATGTATGATAAAAAGGCTAAAGTATTTTTTGCGATGGGCGGGAATTTTATCTCCGCTACGCCTGATACAGAACTGACAGCAAAAGCGTTGCAAAATTGTGATCTCACGGTTCACGTTTCTACCAAACTAAACCGGAGTCATTTAATTCACGGAAAACGCGCCTTGATTTTGCCTTGCCTTGGAAGAACGGAACAGGACTATCAGGCCGGAGGGGAGCAGTTTGTTTCCGTAGAAAACTCAATGGGTGTAGTCCACACTTCTCAGGGCGTCCTTCCACCTTCCTCCGAGCATCTGCTTAGCGAACCAGCTATCGTTGCGGGGATGGCTATGGCTACTCTGGGTAATCGAACGAAAATAGATTGGATAAATATGATTTCTAATTATGATAATATTAGAAATGCAATTGAAGCTATAATTCCGGGTTTTGAAAATTACAATGAGCGGGTGCGCCAACCCGAAGGATTTTATCTGCCCAACGGAGCGAGGGAAGGAACCTTTAACACCAAATCAGGCAAAGCGGAATTTACCATCAATCACTTTACAGATTTTGAATTAAATTCTAATGAATATTTAATGATTACTATACGTAGTCACGATCAGTACAACACGACGATATACGGTTTGGATGATAGATACCGTGGAATATATAATGAAAGAAGAGTGGTGCTGATGAATAAAAAGGATATGAAAAAAAATAATTTAAATAAAAAAGAAAGTGTTAATTTGGTAAGTGAATACGACGGGGTAGAGCGAGTAGCCAGAAATTTTCTGGTAGTGCCTTATGATATCCCCGAAGGTTGCGTCGCTACCTACTTTCCGGAAGCGAATGTTTTAGTTCCACTGGGATTGCAAGCCAGAGTGAGTAAGACTCCAGCCTCAAAATCTGTCGTTATACGAATAAATAAAAGATAGATTTATTTTATCAGTCCGGCAATCGGATCTTTTTTGCGGACCCATATTTGTTCCTGACCAATCCAGTTGTTGTTGGGGACATAGACCCATGTTTTTATTTTATCTTCATCTATTATTTCGAGATAAGAACCGAGTCGCTGAGAAGATAATACATTGCCCAGGTGATCAGGGCGGATAGATAAGTCAGAAAAATGAAAAGTATTGGCCGAAACCCATTGCAGGTTTTCCCATTTTAGATCGCCCGCTTTAAACCCCCCTTTGCGTGCCTTTTCCGGAACGAATTCCAGAATACCATTAAAGGTATTGTTTTCTTGTATAATAGAAATTTTCATACCTTCCCAGGCATCATCAATGCGTTCCCAATTGCCACTCAGGTCTATATTAGGTGAAGGGGAAGGGCTGGACACTTGAAGTGTCAGGCTAAGAAGTACCCAGTAAAAAGAAGTGATAAGGCTCATTATTCCAAAAGTTTTTTCTTTTTACGGAACAATTAGTGTACCAGTTGCATTTAATTAAAAATATTTTTTTAAAAATTTAACTTTTGGTAGAATTTTGTTTTACTAAATCCTCGTTTTGACATTCATGTTATTTCCAATCGATTCGTTTGTTGGAAGGAAATCAGGTGCAAATGAGTTGGAAGAAGATCAAATTAAAATAAAAACTAATACGATAGGAAAAATTATTTATGTCCACCTATTTAAAGGAATTTCAAGGCGAATTATAATTTCATTTTAATGGAGATGAGGAAAAGGAAAGAATCGAATTCGCTATAGAAAATAAAAAGTTAGATTTCGGGACCAGCAACAAAATAATTATTAATGAAAAAAATAAAGAAAAGGAAATATTTTATATATTAATCGAAGATAAAGAAGAGGAAGAGTTATTTTACAAAATGCTTCATTATTGCCTTGAAAATGGCATTCCAACAAAAGATTTTGAAAAGGGACAAAGAAGATATGGTGGGAGGCGGTTGTCTTATGCAGAGATCTAGGAATTTAAAAAGAAATATGCAAGACAATAGATTATATTAGTATCTTCTGTATGTCAGGGTGTTGATGAATGTAGGTTCTTATAATGCGTTTTACCTCCGGGTTGCAGGGGTAGGTCTGAATAACATCCCGCATTTCATCCGCAGTACCAATAGTTTGTTCCGTTTCCAAATAACCATAACCCTGAAATTTTCCGTCTTCAATCAATATGATTGACTTTTCTTTAGGCGATCGACCCTTATCTACTATAAACATATCCTCCGGTAAAACAACCTGCATCGCCTCTCTGGCTTCCTCTGCCCGGGCATTATAATCCTCCGGAAGTTCGGCTTGAATACAAGCCCCGAAGCATTCCGAAATCCGATGCCCAAAACAAGCTCCGGGAGTGTATTCCAGGTTGTTGATTTTTTTACATAAATGATACTCAGATGTGTGATGAGCGAGGTAAGCATTGGCGACCATTTGCGTTCGGTATCTTTCTACCACATTTAAATTGGCAGCATCCCTCGATGCCGCAAAGCAGGTATAGCCTTCCTGATTTTTATAGGAATGAACGACAAAAGGAAAACGCCGATTGCGTTGGGCGCGGTTGATAGGAGGTTGTAGTCGTTTGATTTCACTGGACTCAAAAAGCAAAGCAATGAGTTCGCTTCCAGTGGTTTGATAGGAAATACTTTCCACGTGTTTTTGTAGTTTTTCGGCCTTGCGGGTTTGCTTGGAGAAATGTTGCATTACTCTTTTTCGTATATTAATACTTTTCCCAACATACACAACATCTTTATTTTTATTATAAAAATAATATACACCACACTCTTCCGGCAAACTGTGTAAAATGTCCATTGTAATATTTTTGGGAAGCAGGGATTCCCGCACACCCATATTTAAAATGGCATCTATCGTTTCCTTATCTTCTTTTTTTACGATGGTATCGAGTACCTTGACGGTGGCGAGTACATCATCCATTGCCCGGTGTCGCCGTTCTACTTTTATATCTAATTCTTTGATGAGATTGCCCAGGCTATACGAGCGAAATCCAGGCAGAAATTTTCGGCTCAATCGAACCGTACATAATTGCCGGCGGGTAAAGGTAAATCCTAACTGCTTAAATTCTGCTTTCAAAAAACCATAATCAAACCGAACATTATGCGCTACGAAAATCGCTCCCTCTGTCATCTGCACTATTTTTTTCGCAACCTCATAAAAGTACGGCGCATCTTCCACCATTTCTTGGGTAATGCCTGTAATTTGAGTAATATTGTAGGGAATGCTGCGTTCCGGGTTGATGAGGGTTTCATAAGTTTCCAAAATTGTCTCCCCATCGTAAAGGGCAATGGCTACTTCGGTAATCCTGTCCGTTCCCGGACGACCTCCGGTGGTTTCGAGGTCAACAATGGCATATATTTTTTTCTTTTTTACAGGCAAAATGTTTTTATTTAGAATCCCAAATATAATCAATTTGTTAAATATTTGTACGCAAAAAAATTAAAATTATAGATGAAATCCCTAATTCTTTCCTTTATAATATTTTCTGTTACACTCATCAGTTGTGGAGATGGACAAAAGAAGACCACAGAAAATCCAGGAACCAATACTTCTGTAGAACCCAAACCTGTTCCGGTAGAATCTCCCAAACCCATTCGGGTGGGAGCGGAGCGAATGGATCAGTATTTTAAAATTTTAAATAAGAAAAATATTGCACTTGTGGTCAATCAAACTTCAATGATCGGCCAGACACATTTGGTAGATACGCTTCTGGGCCTGGATGTTTCTATCCAAAAAATATTTGCGCCGGAACATGGCTTCAGAGGACAGGCTGATGCCGGGGAAAAAATCAAAGACGGTAAAGACCCAAAAACGGGTTTGCCGTTGGTGTCTCTTTACGGCAAAAAGAAAAAACCGGCTGCTTCAGATTTGAAGGGAATTGATATGATTATCTTTGATATACAGGATGTGGGCGCACGATTTTATACCTATATTTCTTCCATGCACTACGTAATGGAATCCTGTGCAGAGAATGATGTGGAATTTCTGGTATTGGACCGACCGAATCCCAACGGTCATTTTGTAGATGGTCCGGTGCTGAAAAAAGACTTTCAGTCTTTTGTCGGGATGCACGAAGTTCCGGTTGTGCATGGCATGACAATAGGAGAGTATGCAAAAATGATCAACGGAGAAAAATGGCTCAAGGGTGAAAAGCAATGTCGCCTTCAGGTGATTCCTTGTGAAAATTACGACCACAATACTTTTTATGATTTGCCGGTAAAACCATCTCCTAATTTACCAAATATACGATCTATTTATTTGTATCCTTCCCTTTGTTTTTTTGAGGGAACCGTAGTGAGTGCCGGACGGGGAACAGATATGCAGTTTCAAATATATGGACATCCTGTATATAGAGGAAATAGTGATTTTTCCTTCAAGCCGGAATCCAAATCCGGAGCACGTTATCCTAAGTACGAGGGGATTACCTGTTATGGGGAAGATTTGACTCAGGTGCCTTTGAAAGTAATTCGGGAAGAGGCCAAATTGAATTTAAGTTATTTGATTAATTTTTATAATAAATTCCCGGATAAAGAAACCTTTTTTCTTTCCAATAACTTCTTCGATAAACTGGCTGGAACGGATCAATTGAAGCAGCAGATTATTGATGAAGTTAGCCCTGAATTTATTCGGGAGACCTGGGAGGAAGATTTAAATAATTTTAAATATATTAGAAAAAAATATTTGATATATAAGGATTTTTATTAAGAAAATGCCCGGCACTTTCTGCAAAGTAACCGGGCAAAAATTAACGACAAAATAATATCTAATTTTTCTTTATAACGTCGCCGCTTCCCAGTACCTCAACATCCAATACCGGGTTGCCTTTGTAGTAAACATCGCCGCTACCTGAAATTTTTATCTTTAAATATTCCGAAGCATTAACCTCAACATTTCCAGAGGCTTTTATTTCAATATTCGCATCTTTAGAAGACATATTAAATCCTTCTATATCTCCTGAGCCTTGAATTTCATAGCGGACAGCTTCTACTTCCCCTTCCAGTTTCATGCTTCCTGAACCATCAATAAAACCCTCTACATCATCTCCTGTAAATTCAATATCCATATCTCCACTACCTTTGATATTGAGATCCAAACTATTGCCTTCGATTGGAGTTTCTCCGTAAATCTCTCCGGAGCCGTCAATGGTCAACGCCTTGACTTCCGGCATAGTAATGTAATATTCTAAATCGTGAAAGTTCCGGTAGCATCCTTGCAATCCAATATTTAATATATTATTATCTACATCCAGAATGACTTCATCCACAATATTTTCTTGTCCCTTTACGGTTACTGCAAAATCAGATCCCTGGGTGAGATAAAGCGTTCCGCTTCCTTTTAACTTAACCCCGTCGAAACCATCTATATTGAAGTCAAAATTTTCTGAAGGCCCTTCTCCGTTTATGCAGCCGAAAAAAGATTCGTCATCAAAAGTTCCACAACTGGATAAAGTGAAAATGATAGCAAACAGTCCTAAATAAAACAAATTTGATTTTTTCATGATTTTAATTTTTTTAACTTTAGATTTATTTATAATTATATTTTAAAATTCAATTCGATAGTTGAAAGTAGGGAACAAACCCGTCTGTGTCCAGATTTTGATTTCCTCCGCTTCCGCATCGTAGTAGGTTCCTCCTGGGTTTTGGTTGTTGGTTACATTCTGCACGTCCAACAAAAACGTATGGGTTAAATTCTTGCGATTCCATTTATAACTCACACCCAAATCCGTTCTAAAATAATTGTCCACCTTGGCAGAAAATGGTTCGTCTACTCTTACGGGAACTACATCGGATTGGCGGGTCGCTTCCAAATCAATGGGCGTAACTCTCGGCCCGCCTGCGTAAATCACTTTAGCATTTATACCTATAATATTATTTTTGTTTTTTCCTACTTTAAATTCTTTCCCACCCAAAATATTTGTTTGGAAATTAGAATTGTATCGCGTATTAAATTCCCGTCCGTCAATCGTTGTAAATTTTGAATCGTACAAAGAGCCCGTCACCAGGAAGTAGTAATTGTTAGAAAAGAATTTTTCCAAAGTGACATCGATCCCGTAATTTCTTCCCGTTCCGTCATTCGTTGCTTCAAAGTCATCAATATAATCCCAAACTTCCTGAAGGTTTAGTGCCGAAGCGGTATTCTTATCATTCGTAGCCACCGGCACATCATATAAGTGCTGATAATATACTTCTGTGTTTAATCTTAAATTTGAATTAATATTATAATCATAAGATAAAACAGTATGCAATGCTTTCGTCATTTCCAAATCGAGGTTGGGTTTTACTCTTTCCGGGCTTTCCGGATCACTCATTTCCATCAGGTAAAAAGAGGCGTGTTCGGGTCGGGCATGTAAACCAACCGCACTACTGATGGCCTGATTATTTCGGAATTGCCACTTGACTGCTGCTCTGGGTTCTATCGCTGAACTATTCGTCAAAAAATTATGCGTAAAGTGAACGCCACCATTGATCGTCCAATCTTTATTCAGTCGATGTTTCCAGGCGGCAAATCCCTGAGCCATATCGCTGTTGCCTTCCTCCTTGAGAAAAGTTGTAAGTCCGGGTTCTGTAAAATCTCCACTTGAAGAGCGATCCATGTTGTATTTAAAATTTTGATATTTATAAGAGAATCCTCCTTTAAAAACATTCTTCGCATCTAATTTTAAATTATAAACAGAAGAAACATTGATCATCTTATCTTCCAGGGTAGAATTTTCAATTATATTTTTTCTGTAATTATCCTCTGCTACCATAAAGAAAGCATCATCCACATACTGGTTTAAACTACCAGCTACAGAAGTTTGGATATAACTTTTGTCCGTCAGCAAATGCTTGTGGGTCACACCCAAAATTCCCATGTTTTGAACCTCTGAATAGCCAAGGGCATCCCAGGGATTGGCCCATTTTGTTGAGTCGGATTCGGGACTGTAAACAGCAGCGTTATTTCCTCCTAATCCAAAAACACTTATAGAACCTTTTTTCATAGGAAAATTTAATTTAAATGAAATATCCTGATAGGTAGGAACAAGATCACCTACCGGACTCAAGCCAATTTCTGATAAAAGGGACAGGGTAGAGTAGCGGTAATTCACCAAATATGAGGCTCCACTTTTTTTACTGAAAGGTCCTTCCGTTGCCAATTCTACTCCCATTGCACCAAACATGAAGGAGTGTTCTCTTTTTTGATTATTCCCGTTCCGCAATTTCAAATCAAATACACCGGATAATGCATTGCCCATTTCCGCAGGAAAGGCTCCGGTATAAAAATCCGAATTACTCAGGGTAGAACTGCTCAGCATACTGATAGCTCCACCGGAACCTCCCAGACTACTGAAGTGATTTGGATTCGGAATTTCCACGCCTTCCAAACGCCAGCCCAGTCCGGCAGGAGAATTTCCTCGCACGATAATTTCATTAAATAAGTCATCACCTGATCCACCCATCGTCACCCCCGCATAATTTTGAGCCATTCTTGCCGGGTCGTACATACTCGCTGCATACCGACTCGTTTCTTCTACGGAAAACGATCTTGCGCTAACCATTGCCATTTCATTCAAGGGTTTTTTCTTATCATCTTTTGC
Organism: Saprospiraceae bacterium; assembly: GCA_020629915.1. GTDB lineage: Bacteria > Bacteroidota > Bacteroidia > Chitinophagales > Saprospiraceae > JAHDCK01. Next base: position 6,262 of record JAHDCK010000070.1, on the reverse strand, counting down.
AACTACAACTATCTCATCCATCTTTGAAGTGGATTCGGTCATTTCCAGATGGAGTACAAGTTCTTTCCCAGATGTTACTAATAACTGACGAAGCAATAATGGTTCATATCCAATATAGGATACCGCAAGATTGATGCGACCCACAGGGATATTTTCCAGTTTGAAATTACCATCAATATCTGTAGTGCTTCCGAGGTTAGTTTCGGATTCGGGAAGCAAAACATTGGCTCCGATTAGCGGGAGTTGACTGTCTTTGTCAATAATGGTTCCGCGAATGGTTTGAGTGTGACTTTGTGCTTGCATATTAATAGATAATAAACATATCATTAATACTAAGATTGATTTTGCGTTAATTAATAAGTGTTTCATGATTTTAGATAATGTTTTAATTTATAATATTATTTTGCCTGTAAATAGATATACCTTTCCAGGGAAAGTTTTCACTTTCAAAAAAAAATTATATCAGTAATTTAAATGGAATAAATGGGATTAGTTATCCCGCTTGCGTCTTTTGTCCGGGTACTCACTGTCGTGTTGTGGTGTATTTTTATCTTCCGTCGTTTCTTCTTTTTTCGTAGTTGTTTTTTCTTTCTCTTTTTTGTCCTCGCAAGGCACTTTCGGACAGTCTTTTTTAATTTTTATTTTTTCCAGTTTTTCTTTTATAATTCTGGCCTGGATTTTTATTTCGTGTTGAATATCATTTGATTTATCCTCAAACTTTTCTTCCAGGTTATCCAATACTTCATCCAGATCGTCTAAGAGATCTTCTAATCCTGAAATCAGAGAATCTTTTTCATATTGCATCCGGGCATTTAGAGCCGCATTAAAATCTTCATGGGTATAATAGATTTCAGGTCTGGGATGGTCGGGATGCAGGGAGCCATTATTATCCAAAGGATGGTATGGCGATTTGCGCATCATACCCAGGAGTTCTTTTTGCTCTTCAGGAGAGAGTTCTTTTTCAAAGGATTTTAATGCAATTGTATTTCCTATATTAGAATAAACAACATCCGTTCCTTGTAGTAAAATGTTCAGCCCCACATATAATGGCTGATTTTTCACTTTAGCATTTACTTTTCTTTTGGTATCAATATAATCTGAACTATAAGCAAAGGAGATGCCATGGACAGTTTGTAAATCCGTCAGAGCAGCATCTAATGTTACATTTTCATATTGAAAAGAAATGATTTTCTTTAGAAGACTTTCGGATTGAGCTTCAATATTGAAGCAATAGATAAATAAAACAAATAAAAATAATTTTTTCATGATTTTAGATTTTGTCGTTAAACTTTTGGTTTTTACTGACACCCCTTACCTGATAGTGTGTATTCATTTTGGTCCCCGGTGACATCGATGCTGGTTGTGTAATTCATGATTTGGAATATTTCGTCCAGAGTAGCATCTGTAAAATCCCCGGTGAAGCGGCAGTTCAGAATGGCTTCGTTTTCTACTTCAAAGTCAATTCCGTAATGCCGCTCCAGGTTTTTCATGACAAGATTTAAGGGGGTATCTTTAAAAGATAACTGCTTGGTTTTCCAGGAAAAGGCATTGGGGTTGGCCTCCTGTTGGAAGGTGCGGTTCTTCTTTTGCCAAATAGCACCTTCACCTGCTTTCAGGATTTCTTTAGTATTTGTGTTTTCAATATTTGAAAAAGCAACTTTTCCGGTTTTGACCACCACTTCTTCGGTTGGTTCATCGGGGAAGGCTCGGACATTAAACGAGGTTCCCAAAACTTCAACTTGAGATTTTGCTGTCAAAATTTTAAAAGGCTTGGGATCTTTAATGACATCAAAAAAGGCTTCTCCTTCCAGTTCTATCGTTCTTGGATTAAATGTTTTGTCATAAGAAATTCTCGAATCTTTATTCAAAAATACTTTTGAGCCATCCGGTAAAACAACTGTTTGGAGGTCATCATTTAGAGACGCAATTTCTATTTTATTATAATTATTAAAATAATAATTACCTGCCCAGCCCAATCCAAGCGCCACCAAAAGAATGGCAGCAACTCTTAGCATTCTCCTTCTAAATGGAAGTTGAACAACTTTGGTTTCTTTTTGGGTAGAAATTCGCTTTTCAAATTTTTGCCAGGCCGAATTTGCATCCGGCTGCCAGTTGTCGTCCGTTTCCTTTGTAACCGACCACAATTTTTTCAAATCGTCATATTGCTTTTGATGCTCCGGATCACTCGCCAACCAGGACTGCAGTTCCTGCTGTTCTTCCGGGGTGAGTTGCCCCTGCGTTTCCTTCGCTATTAAATCCCAATATGTTTCGTTTGTTTTCAAATTAATGTCCGATTTCTGATTAGTAGATGTAGTTTTAAGTAAAACACCCCTAGGAGGAGTTGCTATTTTAACATTTTCTTAACATTTAAAAGAAAATAGTCAGGAAATCCCGTAGATAATATTTTAAATCTTTTAATGCTTTAGACATTTGATTTTCAACGGTTTTTATAGAAATATCCAGCTTTTCAGCGATTTGTTTGTACGTCAATCCCTCTTGGCGGCTCATTTGAAAAATTGCCCGACATTTTGGGGGAAGCTGATCTATAGCTTTGGATAAAGTGGTTGAAAGTTCCTTTGCTTTGAGTTGTTCCATCCCATCCGGAGTGTTTTCTGAGATGGTTTCGAGGCCGGATTCGTCTTCGTAGTGGCGTTGTTTTCGTAGCCATTGGAGGGCTTCATTGGTGGCCATCATTTTTAGGTAGGCTGGGAGGGAGGATTGAATATGGATTTGCTGCCGTTTTTCCCAAAATTTAAAAAATACTTCTTGCGCCAAATCCTCCGCCTGACTTTTATCCCGCACAAAGCGATAAGTAGTTTGGCAAACCAAACCATAATGCGCCTGAAAGATTTCCTTCATAGCATCGGAATCTCCATTGCGGAATGCCGCTAATATTTCTTTTTGATTTTTTATATAAAATTTAAATTTCTATGTGATTAAAAATAAAAAAGCCCAACAAAAAGTCAGGCTTTATATAAATTATTTCTATATTCTAATAAAAATGAGGTCTTCTAACCTGAGCAATATGCTTCGCCAATCGAAGCACCTGACAAGTATATCCATACTCATTGTCATACCAAACATAAAGCGTCACGCTTTTCCCATCTGCCGATACAATCGTGGAAGGCGCATCAAAAATCGAGGTATGCGTCGTTCCAATCGCATCACTCGAAACAAAATCAAAAGAAGTCGAATATTTAATTTGTTCAACTAATGCACCATGCAGCGAAGCCTCTTCCATCACTTTATTCATTTCTTCAACGGAAGTTTCTCTGTTCAGACTCAGATTGATGATCGCCAGAGAAACATCAGCCGTCGGAACCCGAACAGCATTGCCCGTCAGCTTACCTGCCAAATCCGGCAATACCTTTGCAACCGCCTTGGCCGCTCCGGTAGAAGTAATCACCATATTTATAGCAGCCGCACGTCCTCTCCTTGGTTTTTTATGGAAATTATCCAGGAGATTTTGTGCAGAAGTATAAGCATGAACACTTTCTATATGTCCTTTTTCTATGCCAAAATTATCTTCAACTACTTTCAAAATCGGGACGATGGCATTCGTCGTACAAGAAGCCGCACATAACACATTTTCATCTTTTAATATATGTTGGTTTACGCCATGTACAATGTTTGGAATACCTGCTCCGGGTGCGGTAAACAAAACCTGACTGGCTCCGGGGCGGAGGTGTCCACTCAATCCTTCCTTATCTCTCCATACGCCTGTGTTGTCAATGATCATCGCATCATTTATTCCGTAGGCTTTATAATTGATCTCCTCGCGGGTTTTGGCGAAGATGACTTTTATGCGATTTCCATTTATAATAAAAGTTTCGCTATCTGCATCAATATTAATTGTTCCTCTGAATTTTCCATGCACGGAATCCTTTCGGAATAAGGACGCCCGTTTTTGCAATTCCAGTTTTCTGTCATTCAGTTTGGGTCTGACAACAATGGCTTTGAGGCGGAGTTGTTCTCCACGCCCGGTCATCGAAATCAGTCGCCTTGCTGCCAATCTTCCTATCCGCCCAAAACCGTAAAGTACGACATCCTTGGGTTGAATTTCTTCAGGGTCATTTCCAAGGTAGCTCAGTTTTTTCCCTACAAACTCATCTATATTAGAATAATCTTTCCCTTCGGTGATCCAATCTGCCCCCAATTTTCCAATATCAATTTTGGAGGGAGGAAGATTTAATCTGGAAATAGCATAAGCCAAATCCAGGCTGGTGCTGATGGAGATAGGTTTTTTGACATAGTTTTTGGCAAAGAGGTGATCATTGATAACCTCACTAGCGCGGGAGTCATAAATATCCCTTCGGAAAAGAACGAGTTCTACGGATTTATCAAATCGGAGTTCGCCTACGATTTGCAATAATTCTAAAGCCGTTTTCTCTTTTTCGCGCCAGGTACCCAGCGCTTTATCTGACTCATTTAAAACAGGATTGTTATTCATCGAATAATTGATTTGGTTTGGTAAAGTGCAAAGGTCTTATTTTCTACAAATAAAAAAAAGCACCAGGAAATATTTCCAAGTGCTTTTCATCTTATTTTCTAAATCAAAAATTTTAAGCTCCTAAGTAATTCTTTAAAAGTTTACTTCTTGAAGTAGAGCGCAATTTATTAATTGCTTTGTCTTTAATTTGTCGGACGCGTTCTCTCGTCAATCCAAATTTCTCCCCAATGTCCTCCAATGACATAGGATGTTCTACACCAATACCGAAGTAGAGGATGATAACATCTTTTTGTCTTTCTGTGAGGGTGCTTAAAGAACGTTCAATTTCTTTGCGGAGAGATTGGCTGTAAGCCAGTTCAGAATCAGCTGTAGGTGTACCGCCGTTTTCGAGTACATCAAGGAGGGAGTTGTCTTCACCTTCTACGAAAGGAGCATCCATGGACACGTGTCGGGCTGCTACTCCGAGGGTGGTTTCTACCTCTTCGGTGGCGATTTGTAACTGTTCTGCGAGTTCGTCGGATGATGGCTCTCTTTCATATTCCTGTTCCAGTTGGGAAAAGGCTTTGTTGATTTTGTTGAGCGAACCGACTTTGTTTAATGGAAGACGAACGATGCGCGACTGTTCTGCGAGTGCCTGAAGGATTGACTGCCGGATCCACCATACGGCGTAGGAGATGAATTTGAAACCACGGGTTTCGTCAAATCTCTGAGCGGCTTTAATCAGTCCTAAATTTCCTTCATTGATCAGATCACTCAGGGACAATCCCTGATTCTGATACTGCTTGGCTACAGAAACGACAAATCGCAAATTGGCCTTTGTCAGCTTTTCCAGGGCTGTCTGGTCTCCTTGTTTGATGCGTTTGGCGAGATCGACTTCCTCCTCTGGAGTTAGAAGGTCTACTTTACCAATTTCCTGTAGGTACTTTTCAAGGGACTGGCTTTCGCGATTAGTAATAGATTTGGTAATCTTTAACTGTCTCATTTAGGCGCAAGTTTAAATGTTAAAATAGGTTTGGTTAATAAGCATTCAACAAAAATACGGGAATTTAGCCTTGAAATCAAGGGTAAAGCGCATTTGTGACATCATATTTCCTAATAAAAATCTCTTGTCAACTGATTATCAACCTTATAAAATGTTAAATTATTAGAAATGTTGTTTTCTCATTACCTATATAATGTCTGAAATCCCAAATTAGTTTCATTTATTTAAAAAAAATTTTGGATAACTCATTATTTTATTTTTAATTGCAGCACTTCAAACCCCACAGATCAGTCTTTTAATGAAAGAAATATGAAGAGGACTTCTTACGAAATGGAATTTATTTTCCGGGCATCCCCGGCGATTATATATAAATTTTTCACTACACCTTCCTGCTTGATTCGCTGGTTTTGTGATCAGGTAGATATTACCGGTGAAGAATATGTTTTTGAATGGGAAGGGACAGAGGAAATAGCCAACCTTGTAGAAAATATTGAAAATGAACGTCTTCGCTTTAAGTGGGAGGATGCTGATGATGAGGAAGAATATCTGGAAATCAGAATGTATAAATCTGATGTGACCAATGATACTATTCTGGAAATTACCGATTATTGTGATGATGATGAAGTAGAGGATCAAAAACGTCTTTGGGAAAGCCAGATAAAAGTACTTCGTCAGGAAACAGGTGGATAATAATTTTTATCTTTTTATAATAAAAAACCCGTTATAGAATTTCTATAACGGGTTTTATTTTATATAGAATTAAGCAAGTCATCGTGCCCTGAAACTGTCAGGTGAGACACCTGACAGGAAAAGAACCTTTCGTGTCAGGT
>JAHDCK010000069.1 GCA_020629915.1 Saprospiraceae bacterium | reverse complement strand
CTGACACCAGCAACGCGCCCGATTTATTTTCGGCGGTTATTTTCTGAAAACCAATTAGTTTGTTGTACTATTATTTAATTATCCCATTTTTTATATAATATTTTAATTAATGACAAATTATTCCTACATTTTTAATGCCCATCCATCTTTTATAGAATCCATGTACGAACAATACACCGGCAACCCCGAATCCGTTGATAACGGCTGGCGTACTTTTTTCGAGGGATTCGATTTTGCTCTTAGAAATGACAATGGAGATTTTGACGCTTCCGTAGTGGAAGACCTCAAAAAATCTTCTTCGCCCGATAAGGAATTTCGGGTGATTGGCTTGATCAATGGTTACCGTCGGCGAGGGCATCTGCTTTCTACCACCAATCCCATCCGGGAGCGTTTGGACAGAGAACCTTATCTCGACCTGGAAGATTACGACCTGACAGAAGCAGATTTGGATACGCCTTTTGTGGCGGGTCGGGAGATTGGAATGAAAACGGCTACGCTTCGGGAAATCATCAATCGGCTCAAGAAAATTTACTGTGGCAATATTGGAATGGAATATTTTTATATTTCTAAAAAAGCTACACGTCGATGGTTGCGTCAGAAATTGGAGCGTTTTAATGATGATAGTTATGGATTTGATTTAAAAAAGAAAAAACGCATCCTGGAAAAACTAAATGGTGCAGTTGGTTTTGAAGCCTTTTTAAATAAAAAATACGTTGGGCAAAAACGCTTTTCCCTCGAAGGGGGAGAAAGTGCCATCCCGGCCCTGGATGCGATTATTGAAACCGGAGCAGGATTAGGCGTAGAGGAATTTGTGATCGGTATGGCACACCGGGGACGACTAAACGTCCTGGCCAATATTATGGGCAAAACGTATGCACAAATTTTTAATGAATTTGAGGGAGAAGCGATCCCGGATTTGAGCCTGGGTGACGGAGATGTAAAATATCACCTTGGATTTTCTTCGCAGGTAGACACGGAATCTGGTTCTAAAGTCAACCTAAAACTCGTCCCGAATCCCTCGCATTTGGAAGCGGTTAATCCGGTTGTTGGAGGGTACTCCCGAGCTAAGGGAAATTTCCAGTACGGATCGGATTTTAATAAAATTACACCAATCCTTATTCACGGAGATGCGGCTATCGCCGGACAGGGAGTCGTTTATGAAACCGTGCAAATGGGTAAATTGAAAGCGTATTCTGTGGGTGGAACGATTCATTTAGTGATTAATAATCAGGTTGGATTTACGACAGACTTTACTGATGCGCGATCTTCTACTTATTGTACAGGCGTAGCCAGCGTGGTCGAAGCTCCTGTTATCCATGTCAATGGAGATGATCCGGAGGCAGTTGTTTTTGCAGCAGAACTAGCAATGGAATACCGGCAGAAATTTGGGACAGACTTTTTTATAGATATGGTTTGTTACCGTCGGCATGGGCACAACGAAGGCGATGATCCAAATTTCACCCAACCTAAATTGTATAATTTAATTAAAAAACATCCCGATCCCCGTAAAATTTATTCTGAAAAACTGATTTCTAAAGGAACAGTCGAAGCGGAATTGGTGAAGGAAATGGATAAGGCATTTAATGATCATTTGCAGGCGCGCCTGGATCAGGTTCGGGAGAAACCACTCCCCTATTCTTATCAGGAAACAGAAAAAGCCTGGCGCGCGCTCAAGAAGAAAGTCAGTCAAAAAGATTTCGATAAGTCTCCGGAAACAGGTGTGGATCTCAAAATTCTAAAAAGAATCACCAAGCACCTGATGACGCCGCCGAAGGATTTTAATATGTTATCTAAAATCAATCGGTTACTGAAAGGCACCCAGAAAAAAATTGATGCCAATGCTTTTGACTGGGCGCTCGGAGAATTACTGGCTTACGGTTCGATTCTTTTGGAAAACAAGGATGTAAGAATGACCGGGCAAGATGTCAAGCGGGGAACATTCTCGCATCGTCATGCGGTTTTCTTTGATGCGGAAACCAAGGAAGAGTACAATCGCTTAAATTCTATCGGTAAAAAACAGGGTCAGTTTAGAATCCATAACTCCTTACTTTCCGAATTTGCTGTACTGGGATTTGAGTTTGGTTATACCATGGCGACGCCTACGCCGCTGGTGATTTGGGAAGCGCAATTTGGAGATTTTTATAATGGTGCGCAGGTCATGGTGGATCAGTTTATTACTTCCTCGGAAAGTAAATGGCAACGCATGAGTGGATTGGTGATGTTGCTTCCTCACGGCTATGCCGGACAAGGACCGGAGCATTCCAGTGCGCGATTGGAGCGGTTCCTTCAGCAATGTGCGGAGCATAATATGACAGTCGCCAATGTGACTACACCTGCTAACTTTTTCCATATTTTACGAAGACAATTAGCCAGACCTTTCCGCAAGCCCTTGGTTATCATGTCGCCTAAGTCCATGCTTCGTCACCCTGAGTGTGTTTCGGCGATCGAGGAGTTTGGCAAGGGAACGAGATTCCAGGAAGTGCTGGATGATCCGGTTTCCGGGAAAACAAAAACGACGGCGAAGAAGGTTAAAAAACTGGTGATGTGTACGGGTAAATTCTATTACGATATAAAAGCAAAACAACAGGCAGACAAGCGGGATGATATTGCAATTGTTCGTATAGAACAATTATATCCGTTTCCTGCTAAGCAGGTTCAAGCCGTTATCAATAAATACAAAGGAGCAGAAATTGTTTGGGCACAGGAAGAGCCTCGCAATATGGGAGCCTGGGTTTATATGATGTCCAATGCTTATCACAATGAATGGGCTATAAAATACGTCGCTCGAAAATCAAGTGCTTCTCCGGCGACTGGTTTCAAAAAAGTGCATGATAAGGAGCAGGCGGCTTTGCTGGATGAAATATTTGGGTAGAATTATTTTTTATATAAAATTATTAGAAGGTTGCAGGCAGATTTGTTTGCAACCTTTTTTATGTTGTTCTATTTAATAAACAGATTCCCATTAGGGCAAATACTGCGACCGCTCTGCGGTCGAAAATTACTTTTGAACATCAATTTGCTAACATACTGTGACCGCTCTGCGGTCGAAAATTACTTTTGAACATCAATTTGCTAACATACTGTGACCGCTCTGCGGTCAGTATTAAGCCAATTGACGCTAGAACAGTCACAATATGTTAGCAGTTTAGCAAGAAAAACACAGTACGACCCCAGAGCGATCGCAGTATTTTTTTATGAGAAAGCCCACATATTTATAAAAAGCTTTTATTCTTCATTCCAATAAAAATCCTACCTTTGCACAAATTTTCAGGTATCCTGGGAATTATTCTAATTAATAAAATAAAAAATATATAAAATGGCTTATTTTTTCACTTCTGAATCTGTCTCGGAAGGACACCCCGATAAGGTAGCCGATCAGATTTCCGATGCTATCCTGGATGCTTTTTTATCTCAGGATCCGAACTCAAAAGTTGCTTGTGAAACGTTGGTAACGACCGGACTTGCTGTAGTAAGTGGCGAAGTGCGCTCCAAGGCTTATGTGGATGTGCAGGGAATCGTACGCGGAGTAATTAAAAAAATCGGATATACAAAATCAGAATATCAATTTGATGCTGATTCTTGTGGTGTAATTTCTGCGATTCACGAGCAGTCTGCGGATATTGCTCAGGGAGTGGATGTAGGTAAAAAAGAAGAAGAGCAGGGAGCAGGCGATCAGGGAATGATGTTTGGTTACGCTTGTAACGAAACGGATAACTACATGCCTTTGGCATTAGAAATCGCTCACCTGATGTTGATTGAACTAGCGGCTATCCGCAGAGGTGGAAAACAAATGAAATATCTTCGTCCGGATGCAAAATCTCAGGTGACGATTGAATATAATGACGATCATACGCCAAAGAAAGTGCATACTTTGGTCTTGTCCACTCAGCACGACGACTTTGATAGTGAGAAAAAAATGCTGGCGAAAATCAAGAAGGATGTCAAGGAGATTTTGATGCCAAGAGTGATCAAAAAATTACCTAAACGGGTACAGGAATTATTTAGTGGTAGAATTATTTACCACGTAAATCCTACCGGAAAATTTGTAATCGGTGGACCGCACGGAGATACGGGATTGACCGGAAGAAAAATTATCGTGGATACTTACGGTGGAAAAGGTGCGCATGGGGGTGGAGCATTTTCCGGGAAAGATTCCAGTAAAGTGGATCGCTCGGCTGCTTATGCAACCCGACATATCGCTAAGAACCTGGTAGCAGCGGGATTATGCGATAAGGTATTGGTGCAGGTGGCTTATGCCATTGGTGTGGCTAAGCCCGTTGGTCTGTTTGTAGATACCTATGGAACGGCCAATGTAAACAAATCAGATGGACAGATTGCGAAAGTTGTAGGTGATATTTTTGATATGCGTCCGGCAGCTATTGTCAAGCGATTTGGTTTGAAGAACCCAATTTTCCAGGAGACGGCTGCTTATGGTCACATGGGACGACAGCCTGGCAAGATGTCTGTTTCTCTTGGGATGAATGGAAAATCCAAAAAGAAAAATGTAGAGACTTTTACTTGGGAAAAGCTGGATTACGTGAAAGCGGTAAAGAAGGCTTTTAAGTTAAAATAACGCGAATGGCGTTTAACTCCCTACTCATAATATGGTGATGCCCGAATCTTCTGTGGAAGGTTCGGGTTTTTTTATTATAATAAAAAAGTCCCGACGAAATACATCGCCGGGACTTTATATTTGCAAAAAAACTGATATTACAATCGTCTCATCTCTGCAGAAATTTGGTAGTGAATGGTATTGTCTGCATCTCTGAAATTAATCGGGTTATCGTCCAAATCAAAGCGATGGTTTCCGATAAATTTCATATTAAATAAATCATTGGATGGCGGGAAGTTGATAAAGTCATTTTCTTCCACCGCAGCAAATCCAAAGAAGTGTGCATTGACAAACTGATCCGGGTCAGCAAAAGAGGCCAGGAAAATTCCAATCGCTTCTCCTACGGAAGGTACAACTGATCCCTGCACTTCCTGAAGGGCGGTATTGATCTGACTCATCATCGCCGTTTCATTCAAAATATTGAGTTCGGCATCTTCGATTAAAGACTCTAACTGTTCGTGAAGCGCAACCCGCACATCTTCCGCTAAATCTCCCATGATACCAAAGGGCGTAGCATCACTTTCCATAGATAACACCACCGCTCCGAGTATTTCCGGCATTTCTCTAAAAGCCAGAACGCTATCAATTTTACAAGTCAAAACGGTATTAAAACGCATCGTTCCCATGTCCTCAGGAATGTTTACGATAACCGGATTTTCGGGATCGAAATCATCAATTCCATTGGCCCAGTCTTCGTTGTCAAATTTTAATATACTGGTTCTTGTAGAACCTTCAGTGTTAAACTTTGACTGGTACTTGATAACGATAAAGTAAGGCTCGTCTCCGTCGCTGGCCCAACCGTCCTCATCTACCATAGGAGCTTTGAACTCGTCTAACTTGAGTTCCCAGGAATGGATTCTGGATAACTTGTCGCCAATGCTTTCCTGTTGTTCTGGTGTACAACTTGTCATTGACATAAAAAATCCTAAGCAAAGGATTGCAAAAAAATTGAATTTGAAATTGGAATACATGATATTTTTCTTTTGGTTAATAAATGGTCTCCCGCAGGTTTTATATGGCTTTCATTTTTTACCTTTTGGGTGATTTACGATTCTTTATACCTTTCGGAAAAACATTGTGAACGGCTTTTTTCTTTTTAAGATTTCTTTAACCTTCACGTTGTTTCCCATTGGATACGATACAAAGGTGGGGAGATTAGAGGAAGGAAATCTGTACAAATTTTGTATAATTTGTGGAATATTAAGAAATGAGTTTTTATTATAAAAATTTGATTATCAAATACTTAATATTGACATTCCAGTTAATTTTTGTATAAAATTAACTTAAGAAGAACAAAAATCATTGGAGTTTTAAAAAACTTACTTTAGGCCAGTGCTTCCCCCACTTCCAACAGCCAGGACTTATTCAACACTTTCGGATGTTGCTCAACTTTCTCCATCAGCTGCTCCAATTTTTCTTTTAATTCTTTTTTTCGCATATAATTTTTTTCCTCGTATAGCTCCGCCATTTTTTTAGAAAACCTAATAAGATTAAGGTAAGCCGGTTTTCGGTTTTCATTGATGACTTTGTGGCGCAGGATGTAAATGCGAAAAGAATCCAAATGGTATTCCAGGGCTTGCCAGTCCCGAGAGTTAAAATAAATTTTTAATAATAAAATTCTAGTTAATATTTGATAATTCAAATCTGTAAACTCGACATTGTTGAGCAAGCGGGCTGCGTGATCGTATTTTTGGGTGTGGAGATAAAAAACGGCAAGGTTGTAGGTGAAGGCATTATCCCGAATGTGCTTCGGCAAATATTCTTTTTGTTCAAATATAAATTTATCCGTCCAGTCGTATTCCTTGAGCTGGCAACCAAAGGTAACAATGTTGCTGTAATCCCATTGAAGGATTTCATCGTTATAGTAAATCAATCCGGTATGTAGCATTTCTTTATATAAGTCAAAGCTTTCTTTCTTAAAAGCATCTTTACCAAGATTGACCTGGCGCACACAAAAATTCAAAGCATGTTTATATAAATTTTTCCCATCTTTATCAGGAATATTCATTGCATCTTTTTCCAGAAGTGCCTTGAGTTGAAAAAAAGATTTTTCGGTTTCATCTGCAAGCAACTGATAAGTAGCCTGGTATAAAAGCATGATTGGATCAGAAAAATTTTTCTGTTGAATTAACTTCATCAACTCTTTCATTAAGTTAAGTTGAATCGGATTACCCGTCATGGTTTTTCGGGCTTGTATTTGAGTGGCACGTTTTATTTTTTCAATAATATAAAATTTATCCAGATATTCTACTGATTTTTCCAGAGCGAGATTGTCAGTCCAGTTTCCATATTCTACTTCATGCAAATCCATTAATTCATAATACTGACTCCGATAATAATAATCCTCTCCATCCGGAAAATCATTTTGCACAATTTCCTTTTCTATCTGGCGGCTCGTTAATTCAAATAATTTTTGCAACCCCTTGTCCCGGCTTCCTTCCAATAAAGCAATTTTTCTACTATCTAACTGCCCCTCAAAATACTCTTGTTCTAAAAAACGCCGTAGTAATCGTAGCAGGTAAGTCATCAAATTGCTCACCTGTTGCTCATCGTATTTTTCTCCTTTAAATAATGCCGAAAATATATTTTCTTTTTGTAACTTCTTTTCTCTTTCCCATCCAACCCGCAGCAGATAATCTAGTAACGCCTTCGTCTTTTGATGCTTATTAAAATAAGGAGAATGAACAAAATCTCTAAATTGCAAAAGATCTTTGCGAGAGAGTTGTTTTAGATAATGCAGCAATTTACTATTGACCATTCTTCATAAATTTTACTAAAAATACATCATTTTAATCTGATTAACAATGCTTTATAATTATTTTTTATAAATTTCTAATTCAAAAAATACTAAAAATGTACTTTCCAAATCCCGAAATCTCCCCCATCTTTGTAACGTAAAGAGAAATCACCCCTCTTTTATCAAAACCAAATGTAATTATGACCACCAGAATTCTTTTAATCACCATTGCAGTCAGTCTTACCGCTTTGCTCTACGGACAATGCACCGACGACTGTGTCTATCCCGGCGATTTGAATGCCAATGGAATTGCCAATCACATGGACATCCTCGCCCTGGGCATCGCCTTTGGAGAAACCGGGCCAGCAAGAATAAACCCCAACACAAACTGGGACCCACAGGACGCAGATGACTGGGCCGGAAGTTTACCTGTCCTCGGAACGAATTTTAAACATTGTGATGCCGACGGGTTTGGAATAGTCGATGAAAATGATCAGTTCCCCATTGGCAATAATTATAATGAAACCAATGATAAGTTTATGGGTTTGCTGGGAAATAATATCCCGGGAAATGATCTCTTCCTTGTGCCAATACAAACGGCAACAGCCCCCGGAGATACCATGCGTTTTGAAATTCATCTTGGCTCTGCAGGTAACACGATTAATAATATTTATGGTTTGGGATTTATGATAGAAATAGATTCCCAATACATCCAAACTGCTACGGTTGATTTTAATGATAGCTGGTTGGGAATGCCGGATGAATTAATAAGTATTAATAAATATGATTTTTCCACAATGGATCATATTGGGGTAGGCGTTACCCGAACGGATGGAGTTCCTGTAAGTGGTTCGGGGCAGATTGGCTCCCTTCGTATCGTCGTAACAGAAGTCGTTATTCCCCTTGAAATAGACTCTACAGAATGTATCCCAACCTATGTCGGTTTTAAAAATGTACTGGGCCTTGATCCCAATGAACAGGATTTGCAAATCACTTCCACCGGAGTCGATCAGCAAATCAAACACGCTTCACAAATTCCGAATCCCGTAAAAGAGATATATTACTCGATGGGATATGATGTATTCCCCAATCCTGTTATTGATTTTTTCAATATACAATTCGACCAAATGGAAAGCGGCACAGTTTCCCTGCACAGCCCAACCGGAAAAATCATATATCAGGAATCACTAATCAATGAGCAGAATATTCCGGTTTCAGTTCCGGATGTTCCGCCTGGGGTTTATTTGCTGCACATCGAAACGCCGAATGGAATTATTATGGAGAAAATTATAAAGATTTAATTGAGTTGTTTTGGAAAAGGGATATTAAACCAACACAAATAAATTATATACTTAAAAATATACTGTAAAAAAGACCATTTATCAAAACCTCCACTCCGTTTCGGCTTTAACAAATGAAACCCAACCATTTGTTAAAGCCGAGTGAAACGAGGTTTTGATAAATGAGCAACAAGTACACAGTTGAAGTTTATCACACAAAGTATCGTTTTATAGTCTTCTAACATTGGCAACAACGCCCAAAAAAATTTGCTTTCACAATGAAAGCCTGACATCGCTTTGTTCTATTTTTAATAAAACTAAAATTATAATATAATGAAAAACATCAAAATCTTACTGCTAGTTACATTTATTTTATTTCAATACAACTTAAAATCACAGGAGTGCATGGACCTCGGCACCAACCTCGGCGAACTGCCCACCGTCCTCGTCGATGTCTTCAAATCCTCCCGCACTTTCTGGGAAACCGATCTCGTCAACTGGAACTGGGACACCGGCAATCCCCTACCCCTGGATGCCAATGGTTATCCTACGAGCATCAATTCCGGGTACGGCGCCCGTACCTTGCTACTGGAAGCTCTCGATGGCAATTATCCTACGGGAACCTACACCTTATTATATGATGGCGAAGGAACTATCGAGCTGGGAATGGATGCAACGAATCCGGTTTTCACAAACAACGGCGGAACGGATAATCGGATCACCTTCCAAGTCAATACGACGACAAACGAAGGCATTATGGTGGACATCGTGGCAACCACTCCAGGCAATCACATTCATAATATTCGTATAATTCGTCCGGATATGGCTGGAACAGATTTTGTTAATACATATAATACACAAGCATTTATTCCTTTATTTTATGAGCGACTGAGCAATTATAAAATTGTGCGGTTTATGGATTGGATGTCCACCAACTGGTCGGCGCAGGAGCAATGGAGCGACCGCCCCACCCTGCAAAGTCAGACCTGGGCTTACTACGACGGTCGCGGTGGCGTGCCGGTAGAAATCATGGTACAAGTTGCTAATGATTTGAATGCCGATCCGTGGTTTTGTATGCCACATCAGGCGACAGATAATTACATGACCCAGTTTGCGAATTACGTCAATTCTAACTTAAATAATAATTTAAACGTATATATAGAATACTCGAATGAAGTTTGGAATGGTCTTTTTTCTACTTGGGAAGAGCTGAACGGACAGAGCACCTACGCCGAGGAACAAGCTGCTGCCAATGGCATTTCGGACTGGGCCGAAGGCATGGGTTACTGGGTCGGGCGACGTAGTGCAGAGATGTTTGATCTCTGGGAAGAGGCATTCACCAATGACAGCCGCTTGCAAAAAGTCCTGCCTATACAAACCGGGACGGGACTTTCCACGCCCTTCGTTTTAAATTATAATCACAACGGAACACCTTTGTATCAGATTGGCGATTTGGTTTCGGGTGCCGGATATTTTGAAGGAAATTATCAGGAATATGATTTGGAAAGTATGAACGCTGAGCAGTTACTGGATTCCATCGAAGCCAATCTGTTTGCCTACGATTCCGGGCCGTACTGGACTTTGGAAACCGTGAATATGCTCAACAATGCGCCCTACAATTCCAACCCGCTTCCCTTCATCTGCTACGAGGGCGGCCAGCATCTGGCCAACTGGTGGGGTGCACCGGAAGACCCGGTGACGCAGTTGCTCATCGATGTCAATCGCCATCCGCGCATGGGCGAAATTTATGAAACCTACCTCAATTGGTGGCGGGATAATGTCGGCGCATCTTTCGTTCATTTTTCTTCCTGGGGCACATACTCCATGTGGGGAAGTTGGGGCGAATTGGAATACATCACCCAAGACCCGGCGACTTCTCCTAAGTATACGGCCATTCAAAATTGGATTGCCAATAATCCCGAAAGTGCTTGTTTGTCCGTTAGTGTTCCTGTAGAATTGATTGATTTCTCTGGTGCCTTCGATGGTCGCTATAATGTGCTGCAATGGCAAACGGCTTCTGAAGTAGATTTTGACTTTTTTGAATTGGAAAAAAGAAATGAGGAAGGAACATATACGACTATTTTTAAAACACAAGGAGTTGGTAATTCCTCCGAGGCTGCACAATATCAATATACAGATAAATTTATTACCAATACGATTTCTTATTATCGTTTAAAAATGATAGACAGGGACGGGAGCTTTGAATACAGCAAAGAGGTAGCAATAAAAAATACGGGATCGGTTTTAGTTTCCCTATATCCGAATCTCGTGCAGGAAACGACTACCCTGGAAATGAATTGTCCGGTTAGCGGAAATTACCCCTTACACATTGTCAATGCTTCCGGGCAGCGGGTACAATCTTTTTCTGTTCCTGCCAGCAAGGGCAAGCAGCGCATTGAGTTAAATGTATCTGAATTGGAAGAGGGCATTTACTTTTTGTACTACCCGGATCGGACTTGTATCCACCAGTTAAAATTTATAAAACTGTAAAGATTATATGTAAGTGGTCATAATGTTTTACGAAACATTAATTACAAAAAGCTCTCCCGAAAGCGGGAGGGCTTTTTTGTTATTATTTATTTTTTATATAAAATAATTCAATCAATCAACTGAAGACCCGATTCTATCCTTCAAAAGCTCATACATGATATAAACAAAATCCGCCATCTGCACTACGGCAGTTTTCCTCAAAGATTCATGAGCCTCCTCAGGGACGAATCCGAACACTCCGCATATTTTATTTACAAATACTTCTTTATTTTTCATATCATCTTGTTTTTTATATATAAATCTAAAATCACCCGCCCAGCCCGGAAAGTAATTCAAGAATAAACTCAAAGGAGAACTCAAGGACATGCCACATAAATTCAAAAAGACGCGACATTAAATTAAGTAAGACTTCGAGGATACCTTCCATGGCGAAATCCCCCAAAAAATCCATAAAATCCCAAAATCTATTTCTTTTTTCATCTTCCATATTTATAACTTTTTAAATAAACTATTAAGCACCTTATGAAGAAAAATCAACATAAGTTAAAATATATGTTCAATATTAATAAATAATCTGTTTCCTTTCTTTTTAGACATAAGGATCAGAGTTTTTAAAATATTCTAACAATCGTATTTCATCCTGTATTTTTAATAATATTAAAGAATAAAATGAAGCAGCAAACAAACCCAGGAAATCGGTGGTGTTTCTAAACAATCCATTCAATCCCCGATACCTTCCATAGTTTATGACATCTTTCTTAAAAATTTGGATAACGAAATCTTTCATATCTTCTGTTTCCAATTTAGCTGCACCCGGCTCAATGGACACCAACATATCCATTTGTTTACTCAAAAAATCCTCTTCTGTCTCTTCCTTATAAAATTTCAGGTAATCTTCTTTTTTGCAATAAATCGTCATGGCCCAACAAGCGTAATCATATCCCACATTCCAATCGCTGGTCAGAAAAATAGCATAAACATTTTCAGGCGAATAAAAATCCCCCGCCCCGAAGTATCGATAAAGCCGATTGCCCATAGCAATCAAGAAATGTTTATTCTGAGCGGGTGGATTATCCGTTACATCCAAAAAACTGTCTTTTTCCAGTTTTTCCCGGATGGCCTCAAAAGGTGGTTCCACCACAGCTGGCATTGACTTCACGGAAGGCTCCAAATTCCGGCCAATCATATTTTTTTGTTTCCTCGAATAATCTTCAGGAGATTCCGTCGGGAAGTAATCCAGATAATCTTCCAGCGTACAAAAGCAAGCAGCAGCCCATGTCAGATAATTAGCTCCGTAATGCCAACCACTTGTTTTATATATATGATAAACCTGCTCAGGAGAAAAGAATTTCGGGTCTTTGGCCGAGTTCCAAAAGAGCATCGTCCAGGAATTTCTGTAATTTGTTTTTAACAGATATTCCATATCTACAATAAACTCATTCTTTTTGTAGGGAGGCTTTGGAGCATGCTTGATGCGATGACCCGGCAGCCCGGAGACTTTAAAGGCATTCACAAAATCTCTATCCTTATTTTTATTCACATTATTCGTTTTCATAATCACAAATTTTAAGGTTAAAAACGATTTGAATAAATCTTTTGGCCATCAGATGTACTCTATAATAACCATTTTAAGGGGAAAATGCCTGTTTTTTCGATGAAATGGGATGGAATTTGGATAAAAGCCAGACCCATAATTTGACTGTTTTTAATGTCACAAAAAATTCTGTTAAAAAGATCAAAGTTCTTGACTATTATTCATTTTCTTAATACTATTGTATTCATACAACAACACTTCTTTTTTCCTTGACCAGGGAAAACTTAACCTATCTACTTTACTTTAAATAACTTTATTTTCTTTAAAATTATCACCTCAACCAATGAAGATAATTTTATTGAATATGTTTACCACTTAAAAACCACTTACCCCTTTATCACTGAATTAGAGGACATGTATTAGACTTATTTTTGACAGAATAAGTCTGCTTCTCTATTACCCCAAAGTAAATTAAAACTTATAAAACTAATTAAAATTTTAGTTTAGATTTCATAGACGTGTCATTCGTTCTTGAAACTAAACTGAAAAACATTTTACTCCAAAAAACCAAAAACTATGAATACATTATTCAAAATGTATAAGGGAATTGCCATGCCCTTACTTTCCACTGCTAAGCGATCTACCCACAGACCTTCAAAAATTATTTTGTTTCCAAATGGTCATTTATTAATTGCGACAGGCAGGCAAATTCACCTGCCTGTTGTTGGCCATTCACCGCACTATTTTGTTATTCGCCGCAATATTGAATATTAGACAAATTTTAATATTCCATTCACCGCATCCTATAAACCATTCACCGCAAAAAATTGAAAAGGAGGCTCCTTTGTATGCTTCTTTGCATTGTACTTATTCAAACACACCTACCACCACCACTTTAAATTACTCTACTCCATTTTTATATAACTCACTCTCTTAAATGAATAACTATGAACTATTCTAAAAACAACTTAGTACACTCAAATTATCAAATTTTAAATTTTAGAACTATGAAACATTTAACTACACTCGTTTTATTCTCATTTTTATTTTGCTTTCAAACAGAACTCTCCGCACAGTGCGAAGGCACGGGGACTATCTTTACAAGTGGCCCTGTAGCCATCGGTGATCCTGCCGAACTCGATCCTAACGGGGATGACCTTATTACTTTTACCGGGGCTCGCTTCTCCGCAGGAACTAACGAAATCCGCGAATTTGAAAGTTTACTGACTGGTGGATGCGAATGTGAGCAGGACTGGACACATTTCTCTTCTGGTGTTTATGAGCCGGATTCCGATATCCAAACCGGAGGTACTTGTGGAAATACAGATATTATCTCTGATGATGATGGCGGTGAAGATCATGCTTACTATACTATTTTTGATCGGGATGGCGATTGTAATACGATATCGGATTTGATGATCGCTTTCAGAATCCGCGTGGCAGATGTAGCCAGTGGAAACTTTTCCTTTGAAGTATTGGTCAACAACGATGGTTTACTGGGAGCAGATGATCCTCATGGTATCCAGTGCTGCAATGGTGCTGTAAATCCAGGTTTTGAAGTTGAAATTCAATTAGCTCTTGGTGGAGGAATGATGGGCGTCAATGTATATAATGTAGATGGTATCATTGGAGGAACCAGCGTAACACCAGATTCCAGGTATGATTTAGCAACGAATGCAAACGTATCTACAGCCTGCGGCACCAACAGCAATTGCCCAAGTGGAGCGGAGCCTGTATTTTATACTTTTTTCCTGCCATTGACCGAGCTTGGATATTCCAGTTGCCAGGAAGTTTTAAACGGATTGAGCCTGGTTGCGGTTTCTTCTTCTTCCGGCAACCCGGTGATTGCGGAATGCAACAGTATCTCTGATGTAGGTGGAACAGATGACAATGCAGACAACAGCCTTTGCGCTGATTCAGAATGTCCCACTTCATGTGGAACGAATTGTGCTGTTGCGGACGCTTTAATGTGTGCTGCTAACAACTTCAACTCCCCTCTTCCGATAGAATTACTCAGTTTTTCCGGAGAAGTCGTTCGCGATCAGGTAGAATTAAAATGGGTAACAATCAATGAAATTGATAACGCCGGGTTTGAAGTACAGAGAAGTATAGATGGAGTCAACTGGAAAATCCTGGATTTTGTAGAAGGATATGGCAATACGCTTGAGATGATGGAATATTCTTATACAGATGAATCTCCCCAAACAGGAGAAAATTATTATCGCCTTAAGCAAGTAGATTTCGATGGTGCTTATGAAGTATATAAAACGCTTGTATTCAATATAGGCGGGAAAGTAAGTCACGAAGTTTCTGTTTTCCCCAATCCCGTAGTTAGTAAAGGTGTATTGTCTTTCAATACCACACAGGAAACAAAAGATTCAGAAATCGTAATTTATAATCAACTTGGAAAAGCAGTTTATCGAGAAGCCATAACGGATCGTCAAACTTATTTCCAAGTACAATTACCAGATTTACCACAGGGAATTTACTTTACAGAATTGATCACAGGTCAGGTAAAACTAACTGATAGAATTATAATAAATCCTAATAAGTAACTGGACATAATAATGTTAAATTTAATTTGAAATGAGTTTTTGATT
>JAHDCK010000068.1 GCA_020629915.1 Saprospiraceae bacterium | reverse complement strand
ATTTTTTCGGCTTGTGGTGAACTGCGGTGAATGGTCAAATTTTGCGGTGAGTGGTTCTATTATACTTTGAAAGGAAAAACTACAACATTGCCAAAAAGAAATCATGAACCTTGTAAACTATGTAGAAGGCATATCCAGCCCTATATTTTTACCAGAATCATTGTTTTAAAAAAAAGAAAAGGAAAGGTGTACAAAAGAAGGGTAGGAAAGGTGCACAAAAAGGGGGTGATTGTGGAAAACTTTTCAAAGAAATGGTTCAAAACACTAAAAAAGCATTATAAATGGCCAATAATGCCTGTTTTTAGCCAATTTAAAGGCGTTTTTGAATAAAAAATAAAATAAACAACCCCTGTTTGTTTATTTATTATTTATTGATCTTTGTTTTTTAGAGGCTTGTAATTGACTGATAGTCAACATGTTAAGTGACTAAAGGTGTACAAAAAAAGGGTGAACAGTGCACAAATAGGGGGTGAAGGGTGATCCGAATAAGGGTGAGAGGTGTACAGAGTAAGGGCAGGAAGAGTACAAAGAAAGGGTGAAAGGTGTATTGTTTTTAAAAGTGTAAACCTTTTTGTATCTTGTGCTCAAACACAAAGATAAATGAAAGAAGCCAATCGTCAGGATTTGGTAATTGTCAAATCCAATGAAATTATAGAAGCGCGTTACAAACTGAATGTAAGGGAGCAAAAATTTATCCTTTATGTCGCTTCTCTCATTCAGCCGGAAGATGCCAAGTTTCGCTTCCAGAAAGTCCGAATTGCAGATGTAGCCAAAGTGATTAATCCACAAGATACCAAGTGGGGAGGCATTTATAAAGTGATAGAAGAAATTGTTTATTCACTCAATACCAAACCACTCCGCATTATAAAAGACAATGGAGAGAAATTGATCATCAACTGGATTGCTTCCGCCAATATCAAACCAAAATCCGGTTATGTTACTTTTGAATTTTCAGATGAACTCCGTCCGTATTTGCTTCAATTAAAAAGTCATTTTACAAAGTATAAATTTAAAAACATTCTTCACCTCAAGAGTGCCTATTCTATTCGATTATATGAAATTTTAAAATCTAACCAATATAAAGGAGAGGTGACTTATGAATTAGAATATCTGAAATACATCCTTGGTTTGGAAGACAAGTATCCCGAATACAAAGCGTTTAAACGACGGGTTATAAAAAGAGCAGAAGAGGAACTCAAGGCTCGATCCGATATTTATTTTACCCTTTCAGAAAAAAGAGAAAACCGACGGGTTAAGTATTTGAATTTTAAAATATTTGAAAATAAAATCGCTTCTTCAAAGACAACTGTTCCGAAGCCCGTTTCTGATAATGAGATTTTAGAGCAGCGAATCATGAGTTTGGGATGTACCCGGAAACGAGCCAATGAAATTATAAATAAAGGTTTTGATAATATAAAAATAGAGACAATTAAAACCAAAGCCCGTAAATTTTATAAAACGGCAACCACTTATATAGAAGCCAAGCTAAATCTCGTAGAAAGTGAACAAAAAGAGGGCAGGGTAGTGAATGCTGCCGGTTATTTTCTTACTGCTTTGCGGGAGGATTACCGCAATGAAAAACTGGAACGCCAACTCAAGGATGAAAAACGCCTGCGCGAAAAGAAAAAGCAGGCCGAACTCAAAAAAGAAAAAGAAGTGGCTTACAGAAAGCTAAATGAACAAGTAGCTGCTCAACGACAATCTATTATTGACAACCTGTTGGATTTGGACGTAACGATTCTGGATGGCATTATGGAAAAGGCTCAGGACTCGGCTTTGTTTCGGCAAGCATATCAGGCAGAAAAGACTGCTTATGACAATTATAAAAAATTCAATCCACTCATTCGGGCGCAGATTCACAAACTGATAATGGATACTTACCCGAACCAATTCAAGGTAGTAGGGGAGGGGCAAAAAGAATTGGAAAAGCTCAAGAAAGAAATTATGGCTTTGAGTTAGGATAAAAAGAAAAAATCCCTGCGATTCTATTTCGCAGGGATTTTTTATTATAATAAAATTTAAATTTTATCTAAGAATCATCATTTTACCAAAGCCACGTTTGAAGTATTGTCCGGTACCGGTATCGAAATTTTCATACTCTTTACCATTGATACGAGCGACGACCCGATAGAGGTAAACGCCGTTAGCGAGTTTGTCTCCATACTGATCCGTTCCATCCCAGGTATATTCTGTAACGTTATTTCCTACGTGGAGGTAACCCAATTCATCCATCATGATTTCCTTTACAATTTTACCTGTAACCGTCATGATTTGAATTTTCATATCATCAGGAACAGTTTCTCCTGTCAGAGTAAACACAAACTGGGTAGAGGTAGAAAACGGATTTGGGTAATTGAGGATATTTGAAATCATAGGTTTATTTATGACTTCAAAATTGATGATATATTGGGAATCACCAGCTTTATTTCCAGCGACATCTTTTCCCTGAATCTTCATTTGATATGTTCCATCCTGATCAAAGATGGGGCTTAATTCGATACGCGCTTTATTTTCTTTATCCAGATTTTCTTTATCCGCGGGGTAAAAAATCATGGTTTCTCCATCCGGTTCAAACCTTCTAAAATCTTCTTCTTCCGGATATTTTATTTGAATTTCAAAATCGCTGGTGTCATCCAGAGCCAGGAAGGTGTTTTCATCTTCCAGGGCGATCAGAATATTTGGTTTTGCGGATACGATATCCCCATCCATGATACGGATGCCATCAAAAGTAACATCCAGCAGCGGATTTTTACGATCTGCCAGGACATTAAACTGAAGGACACCTACATTATTAATATGCGTCAATTCCTTCTGGTCGTTATTTGGATTGGCATCAATAATGAGTTGATTTCGGCCTTGCGTGAGTCGGGTATCAAATTCATAGGAAGCTACTAACTGATTATCCTTTAAAAGTGGTTTTAACCTTTGTTGTGAATTATAAACATTATTATTGGGATCGATGACGGTAAACTGTACCAGCATAGAATCCATATCCTTAGGGCCTATATTTTCGATACCTACTTCCAGAGTTAGTTTTTCTCCTCTTTCCAGAGTATCAGCATGGAAAGCGAGGTGTTTATTCGGAACAAGTGCTGCTTCGGGAAGCGGATCGTAGAGAATGCGCCAATAGTCCAGTTGAGGAGGCGTTTGATCCAGAGAATCCTTTACATTATACTGAACTTTTAAGTATGGATATTCGCTAGCATTTACAAAAGAAATATCTGTAGAATTTTCTACGATGCTATCTAGGAGCACCACTTCCTGTCCTTTGGCATTAACTCCAATTAAATCAAAATTGAAGGTATCAGAAGCGGGATCAAATTCTTCCACGTTCCAGATAAGGGATTGCCAACTAGCGGCGGGTCCGACTTTGGTGGATTTAATATTTCCCCTGTCGCTGGGGCCATCAATAAAAGTGGTAACATTTACAATTTCATTGATGTCAATGGCATGGTATTCCTGAGTTGGATAAGTTGGATCTCCTTTTTTATAAAAATATAAATAAGGGGTTTGTTTAGTTTGCGTATTACGAATGAGTTCAGCGCCTTCATTTTCTAATACCTGAAATAGATTGGTACCCAAAGTAATAGAATCCGCTGCCCATTGATCTGCGAAATAATTATTAGTTGTACGTTGAGTTGTTAAAAAGAACACATAGTCACCATCCGGAACATCATCTCTCAAAAACTGAATCATACGTTCTCTTTCAGAGGTACTATTGGGTTTTACAATGCAGAAATAAGCATCTGTACCAAAACAATTCCAGGCAGATCCCACACCGGGAGGAGTTGTTCTTCTTTTACCAGTTACGGGATCAAAAGACATGGCCCAAAGTGTTTGTTGCCCTTGTCCACAGGTCCAAAAATTATACTGTTTAAATCCATCAATATAAATAGCCAGATCCTGCCAACCCCAAACACCAGGATTAAAAGCACCATTTTCTACTTTAAACTCATGGCTGGAAATATCAAATTCCTGTCTGCGGTAATCAGAAGTAGTTTGGGTAGCAGTATAATCATCCGGTAAGAACTGATAGTAATGAGATTTATTAAAACCATGTTCTACACCAGAGAGGTAAAGGAAGGAGCGGTTATGCCAGTTTTCCCCACTACCGTTAGAATATAAACTATCAATAGTAACACGCCAGTAATAAACGGTACTATCTACATAGTTTATAGAAGGTTGCCATTCCAGAAGACCACCTGTTTGTTCTATGGAAGTTCTTTGTTTTAATGGGCTATTGAAAAGTTGAGTAGTATCCATTTCAAAGTGATAAACAGCGACTTGAGCAAAAGCATTTCCGGTAGAAGCTTTTAGGGTGACACTTTCATTTCCTACAATACTATAATCGAGGGGATAAATGGGTTTGGCATCATTAGCAATGATAAAGAAGGGAATCTTTGCAACATTATTCATTTCTGCCCCCACTGGACCTTCCTCAATATCTTCCCGACTATCCACTGTGACCACCAGATTATTAAATCCAATAGCATCTTTTAAAACAGGTAGGGTAACCGTTCTGTCAATTGTATTTTTAGGGGTAAAGGTTTTAAAAGTATCTAATAACTGAATTGACCCGTTGGAAAGTTCCTGTTCAATTTTTACAAACATAGAATCTTCAATTCCCCGACCTAAATTTGTCAGAGCTAAATCAACTTCAAAATTATCAGATTGGACATTAACTAATTCAGGGGAAATAGAGGTCTTGCCTTTATCAACAACATAATCCGGTTGATCATAGGAATACACTTTTAATGCAGGATCTCCGTGGAGCATCATGACTTGCCGCATAAACTGGTTTAGTGAAAAGTCATTTGTACCATAATCCTCAATGGTTGCTTTTAGAACAGTTCCCAACCTATCTCCATAATTATCGGTTCCAAGATTTGTATAAAAATAATCAGCATAGTCACTAAGCGTTGGTAATAAAGTAACCCAGGTCGTACCAATAAAAGCAATAGCTCCTTTATCTTTTACAAAAACATATTCTTCACTAAGTGTGGAGGCATATTCAAAGACGCGGTTAGTGTTACATCCTATAGCATAAAATATGGGATATTTTCCTTTGTTGTTGTATTGATTGACATCGCCTAAATCAAAGTCCAATGTAGTAGGAGCGGAGTGGCCAAAGAAGGTAATCATAGAGGCACCCGCATCTATTTCATCCAGCAAATCAAGTTCTGTTACAACATCAGTAGAATTTTTAAAGAAGGACCTAACTTCTGCCCCATAAAGGCTATTTTCAATAGTACTTTTCAAACTATTGAGGTCATTACGAATGGTGGCCTGTATACCGGGATCTCCACCAC
This sequence comes from Saprospiraceae bacterium, assembly GCA_020629915.1. GTDB lineage: Bacteria > Bacteroidota > Bacteroidia > Chitinophagales > Saprospiraceae > JAHDCK01. The sequence goes on along the minus strand of JAHDCK010000068.1, from coordinate 9,963 downwards.
CGAGGTGAAGGATTCTTTTCATCCATGCTTTGTCTTCTATGGTTTGTGGAACATTAGGAGCATTTTCATATTCTACAACTTTATCCAGATATAATTTTACCATATCCGGATTTTGGGCAGCAATCCGGCCAACGGCCATGGTTGGCAGTGCTGTTGAGTCAGGGCGACGAGACAGAAGGTAATCCGAATTGGGGTATCCAAAGGTGGGTACCATAGATTGGGAGGGATCGGAATTAGAACGATATTTGGCATATTCCAAACCCTTTCCAAGCAGAAAGAGATGTTCCGGATTCCAGTGAATAGCTGCTTTGCTCATGAAATTTCTTACAGCTGCTTCATGAAATTTCACCCCGTAACCAAATTGGTCAAAAAGTTGTGTAACATCCACAACTAAAACATCAAATGATCCGCCCGGAACACTTCTCCGATAATCAGCATATTGGGAGACATAATTATTACCTGCTCCATCATCTGTCAGGAGTGGGTGAGATATTAATATATAGTTGTGATTTGCATTATCAAAATCATATTGAGTGAAATTGCGTTCTACTACATTCAAAGCCGTTTTTACAGCAGCAGTACTAGTTAAAACGAGATCGCGATCTGTTGTACTTGCTGGAAGAACGACCCTTACATCATCTCCGGAAAGTGTCGTTTCAATTCTAACCTGATTGCTTTGGTCAAACAGGACAGGAGCCACGCCACCATGATCAAAATTAGTAATTAGGAGATATTGGTCGTTGCCATTGGCATGAACGGTAAACCGGAAGAGGTTATTATTTTCAAAATCAAAGGTTCGGGGATAATCCAAATAAATATTGGATACCCGAAAATCATCTTCATTACTAACGAGACCCTGGATTTTAATATCATTACTATTATTTAAACTACTGGCCGGGACATTGAAGGCATATTTTTGGACACTCCAACCAAAGAAGGTATTAGAAACATAATCTGTTCCATTTACCTGTACCAGATGATCATGGCTATCCCCTTGAGTCATCAACCGTATTTCAACAGAAGCATCTGGCCCGGAGTTATATTTTGCCGGAGTATTTATTGTAAATGTTTGATTATGGGTAAAAGTATTTTTAGCCCATCCTTCACCAACATCATATTTGCAGGCATAGGCATCTGATAAAATAGGTTTTCCTCGCAATAATTTTTGTTGATACTGAAGTATTTTCCTTTCCATGCAATAACTTTCAGCTGCAGGAGGGTTGGAGAGGTTATTTGTAATATTATTGTACTGCACATTATTGGTACTGCTATTCCAGGTCAGAAAATAGTTGGATTCATCCGTAAAGAAACTCCATTCGGGATTCAGGTGGTGGCTATGATCATCATACAGGAATTTATCTATTTGGCCCCGGTTTTTTCTACCATAAAACTCTATAAAGTCTCCATTATTAAGGGTTCCGCTTGTAGAAACATATACCGGAATTTCTTCTCCCATATAAAATAATTGGAAATTGGCTCCTGAAGGAGAATTGCCTCCGCTGAAAACTCCGGCACTAGCCAGTTCGGCGTAGGAAATTCGATAAATTCCATCTTCAGCGACAGTAATTTTTACAAAATCCTGATTGTAATTGATCCATTCATCTCCATATAAAATACTGCCATTTATTTCCATCTGAGCTATTCCCTGGCGGGCTGGTATCATAAAAAGCAACAGGGGGAATAAAAAACAAAGTATTTTATTCATGGAATTAAAATTTTGAGCATCTCGCAAGGAAAGCATATTTTATTCGGTTTTATTCTAAAATAAATCTGGATTGTGACAACGAAAGATAAGTAAAGTTTGTCATTGAGCCTTTATAACTAAGTAACTTATACTGTAAAACTCACAAAAAGTTTTCCAAGTATTATGAAAAAGGCGAAATTTGTCATTCATTTGTCTTAGTTGTTGTTTATTAGACACTTATGAATGAGGTTGATACCGCAAATATAGGGGAAAAAGTAGAAAATGGATTCGAAAAAACCATTCGGCCTCCAGGACGGTTTTCTTTAAATTTTGGTGAACTGTGGCAATACCGCGAACTCTTCTTTTTTTTTGCGTGGCGGGACATAAAAGTTAAATACAAGCAAACACTTCTTGGTTTTTTGTGGGCCGTTTTGCAGCCGTTTTTGATGATGATGATTTTTGTGTTTTTCTTCTCCAGGATGCTAAAAATTCCGACGGATGACCTGCCTCCCCCCATTTTTTATTTTAGTGGATTATTACTGTGGAATTTGTTTGCCTCCTCTTTGTCTTCCGCAGCCAATAGTATGGTAGAAAATGCAGAAATTATAAAAAAAATATATTTCCCCAGGCTGATTATTCCGCTTTCTTCCGTTCTGGTAGCCTTGTTTGATTTTCTGATGGCCTTTTTGATTTTTATTGGGATATTAATTTACTATGTCTGGGTTGTTCCGGATTTTAATTTTAACCCCTTTTTAGTTATAATATATTTTATAATAAGTTTAGTAATAATAGTAGTAACCTCCTTTGGGATGGGTAGTTTGCTGGCAGCATTCAATGTCCGATACCGGGATTTTAGATATGTGATACCTTTTATGATACAATTTTTAATGTTTGTGAGTCCGGTGATCTATCCTTTAACTATTTTCAAGGATTACCCCGTTCTCAAATCCGTGATGGCTTTAAACCCACTCAGTGGAGCCTTGACCTTAGCCAGAGCAGGATTTTTGAATACACCAGTAGAGTGGGGGACTATCCTTCTGGGAATGGGAAGTGCCTTTGTCTTGTTTTTTTTAGGTATTTTTACTTTTAGAAAAACAGAGGCCTACTTTGCGGATTTGGCCTGATAGAGTGCGTATGAAACCCGTTATAGAAGTCAACAACATCTGGAAACAATACAGAATAGGAGGTAAAAGAGCATCTTATGAAAGCTTGAGGGACAGCCTTGTACAATCTGTAAAATCACTCACTACTTTTTCTAAAAAGGAAACCTTTTGGGCCTTACAGGGGGTCAGTTTTAAGGTAGAACAAGGAGAATGCCTGGGCATCATTGGTCATAATGGAGCTGGAAAATCTACTTTGCTAAAAATTTTATCCCAAATCACTCCACCTACAAAAGGCGAAATAAAATTAAGAGGGCGAGTGGCGAGTTTGCTGGAAGTCGGGACGGGGTTTCATCCCGAACTGACGGGCCGGGAAAATATCTATCTCAATGGTTCTATTTTGGGGATGAAACAAAAGGAAATTGACAATAAGTTTGATGAGATTGTGGACTTTAGTGGTGTAGAAACATTTTTGGATACACCCTTAAAACATTACTCCAGCGGGATGCGCCTGCGGTTGGCTTTTTCGGTGGCTGCTTATCTGGAGCCGGAGATTTTGTTAATTGATGAGGTATTGGCTGTGGGCGATGCGGCATTCCAGAAGAAGTGTTTGGGAAAGATGGATGAGGTGAGCAAGAGTGGTCGGACCGTTTTGTTTGTGAGCCATAATTTGGGGGCGGTGAAGACGCTTTGTTCCAGAGCAGTTATTTTAAAAAAAGGAGTTATAAAATTTAACGGAGCTGTGGCAGAAGGAATTGATCAATACCTGAATGCTTATGCAGATTCGGGAAATGCTTCTGGTCGTATTCTTTGGGATGGAGATGGACCACAGTCAGAGGAGATTCATTTGAAGGAAGTTGCATTATATAATACAAAAGGAGAAGTATCGGGTTACTTTGATGAGGAAACTCCAGTAAGAGTAATCGTGCGCTATGAAATTTTACAAAAACTACCTCAAATGCGAATGTATTTTCAGATCAAAAATCGGGAGCAGCAGGTCGTTTTTACAACTACAACGCAAAGTATAGAACCAGAGGAAAAATGGCCGGGAGAATATATCTGTGAAGCCGTTCTTCCTCCGGTGTTCAATTATGGTCATTATAATGTGTATTTTCATTTTGGTATTCCGGGAGTGCGGGTTTTGTTAAGCGGTGAAAATTATTTAGCCTTTCAAATTGATAAAACCACTTCCAAAAACGGCTCTGTATATCCTGAAAAATGGCCGGGTGTTATTCTACCAAAAATAAACTGGTCATTAAAAAAAATCAGCGGATGACTTCCTGGTGGTTAAAATTATTCAAGCCTTCAAAAGCGGCGGTAGAGGAAAAAGTAGAGCGAGTGCTTCGGTATCGCTATGGGGTTTACCATAAAATTGAGGAAACAATACCAGAGGATGTTTTCATCGTAGGATATCCTAAATCCGGGAATACCTGGATGCAGTACTTGATGGCAGGTTTGGTATATGGAATGAACCCGGAGTTTTTGCCGGACAGTCTGGTTCAGGATTTAGTTCCGGATGTTCATTTGAAAAAACAGTTTAAGCGATATTTTAAATATAATATTTTTAAATCTCACCATTGCCCCAGACCGGAATATCAAAAGGTGATATATATCGTAAGAGATGTTCGGGATGTAATGTTGTCTTATTATGAATACAACAAAAACCATCCGGAGCAAACTTCCCACACATTGGATGAAATGATAATGGAAGGTAAAGGAATGAGCTTTGGTACCTGGCAGGAACATGTAAAAAAGTGGGTAACCAATCCATTTAATTCTTCTATTTTATATATAAAATACGAAGAATTAAAAAGTAGTCCTATGGATATTTTGAAGGAAATTTGTACTTTTTTAAATCTGGATAGAACGGAAAATGTCTTAAAGCATCTTATAGAGATGACTCGTTTTGATACCATGAAAACGCGAAATGAAGCACTGGGGTGGGAGCATCCGGGGATACAGGGGATGGCTTTTATGAATAAAGGTAAAACAGGTCGGTACAAGGAAGAAATGCCTAAAGAACTGCAATACATTTTGGAAAAAGACTGCCGGAAATGGTTGGAATATTTTAATTATCCTATTCAAAGAAAAGGAGAAAAATGAATAGCCCACTGCGAAAAACATATAATAAATTAAAATTTAAATTTTGGAATGTAGGTCGGAAAATTCGACCACCCAAATATCCGGATATTGAGGAGAAACTAATTCATTTGGGTTGTGGGTACATTAATCATCCCGATTTTATCAATGTAGACTTGCGCCCGCATCTTCATGTTCATCATTTGAGTGGAGTTGAAAATCTGGACTTTTTTGAAGACAATTTTGCTGACTTGATTTACATTAGTCATTGCCTTGAACATATTTCTTTCCTCAAAACGGTGACTGTCCTAAAGGAGTGGTATCGGGTGCTTAAACCAGGTGGCACTCTGCGTATTTCAGTGCCGGATTTTGATGTTACTGTTCAAATGTATTTGGATAATAACCGGGAAATGAATCTCATCTTATCTCAATTGATGGGTGGGCAAAACTATGCACACAATTATCACTATGCCTGTTTCAATTTTGAATCTCTTTCAGAAGCTTTAAAAGAGGCAGGTTTTCATACCATTCAAAAATGGCAATACGGCTCTACTGAATATACTTCCTTACCGGATTATTCCGGCAGTGAATTGACCATTAAGGATAAAACGTATTTTGTTTCTTTGAATATAGAAGCTATCAAATGAAAGTCATTGGAGTCGGCTTAAATAAAACGGGAACTTCCTCCCTGGGACGCGCTCTGGAAATCCTCGGTTTTGATCAGCACCTGAGTCATGACTTGGTTTTAACTCAAAAATGGCGGGAAGGTAAAACAAGTGAAATTTTAAAAAAGGCAGAGGCTTATAATAACCTCGAAGACTGGCCCTGGCCCTTATTGTATAAAGAATTAGAACAGCAATTTCCCGATGCGCGATTTATTTTGACCAAACGGAGGTCTCCTGAAGTCTGGTATGACAGTTTGTGTCGGCATGCCTATCGCTCTGGTCCTACATCTTTTCGGAAGTGGGTTTATGGCTATTACATGCCGCAGGGTTTTAAGGAAAAACATATACAATTTTACCATAATCACAATAAAGCGGTTGTAAACTATTTTAAAGAAAATGCCCCCGAAAAACTATTGGAAGTGTGTTGGGAAAACGGTGAAGGCTGGCGGGAGTTATGTCATTTTTTGGAAAAAGAAATGCCAAATATTCCTTTTCCATTAGTAAATAAAGCTCCTAATATTAAAAAAGAAGGTATTTTTAAAAAAGTTGTAAAACAATCTTTTTATAAAATAGTGTATTGGTATGATCAATGGATTTAGATTTTTATATTAAAAATTATAATTTAAAAGTTCGATATCCTTGCGGTAAAGTTGATGAACGATATTTTTCATTTCCTCTGTATAAACCAAGCGGTAATCCTGTTTTTTTTCTTTGGTGAAATTGAGATGATTGAGTGTTCGTTCAATGCCGAGTTGATGGCAGACGATCTGAAAATCCTGTTCAATATTTTCAACCCTTCCAATAAAATCCAGTGAGACTTTGCCATTGATGGTAATAAAAGAGGATTGAGGGATGAAGTGATTTTCTTGTAGAAGGGTAGAATCTTTTTGTAATCCTTCCAAGATAAAAGACTCAAAATTGGGATAAAGGGCCAGTCGTTTTTCTGCCCATTTTTTGTCAAAATCATTCCATCCGCCCTTTTTTAAAAAGGTAAACGCCGAGTAAACCCGCTCCCAGGGATTGCGAACGAAGGTGAATTTATAATATTGATTAAATTCTTCTTTAGAATAAATTAATTGGTAACGGGAAATCGGAAAATGCCCGCCACCCAGATTACCAAACAGACTTTTACTTAAGGAAATACCTGCACATTTTGGGATGTGAACAAAAATACACCGCAACTGCTCTGCTGCTGCCAAATTGTAATCTCTGCCTGATTGGGGTTGACGAAGAGCCTGATATTCTCTAAACTTGGAAGGCCAAAAAACAGCAAATGTCTTTCGGCGAACTGTGTAGGGAAGGGACCAGAAGCCTCTCTCTATGATATTTGAAAAGGAAGTCATTTTGATTTATTTCAAAGCGATCCGTGACCATCTCCTCCAATACAATCGTCGTCTTATTTTATATATATGATTTAAAACAGGTTTGGTTTTAATCCATTCTTTTAGCTGAAATAGAAAACTTCCTTTTGAGACGTAGCCAATTGTGCTTTCAAACATGGCAGGCTTTGCAGCAAAAGGAATAATGCACCGTACATTTTTATAGCAACCTTCATCCCTAAAGTAATGCCAGGTATCTGCGCTTACGCGAACCGGCAGGATGCAATTCATCATCCTTTTTGCGACTTGATGAGAAATAAAATAAGCTCCTGAGCAGCAAAAAGCCCTAATATCTAATCCACTTCTGACCTGATTTTTTTCATTTAAAGGAATACCCTCCATTTTAGAAAAATACATGACATTTGGAGAGGCGAGGAAAAGAAAAATCAATTCATCATCCAGTACACTTAGTGCTTTTTCCTCGATGGCCTGGATCATTTGCGGGAGATTGTCATCCAGTTCCACATCATCTTCCAGGATCAGGGCGTAAGGGATATTATTTTCTACGATATTTTTATAAATATAATAATGACTGAGAGAGCAACCCAATGCACCTGGTTTGAGCCAGTCGGGGTGTTGTGCGATAGCATTGCGGTCGCAGAGTTGATCAATTTCAGCCTCAGTTAATTTTGAGCCATCCACGGCTTCTATATATTCAAAATCCAAACCGAGGTCTTGGAGTTGGTGCTCCATATACACTTTTCGTTCGGGTGACCGCTTGAGATTCATCATAAATATTTTCATACTCTTGTAGTTAATAGTAATTTGTATGAAATTTGGAATCAAACATTTTGCAAAGTAAAAAAAATAAAGGGCTTCTCTCTAAATTACCTCCTCCGGCAAATAAGAAAACCGGCTGGCCCTGGACGGTAGAAACCCCTTTGCCTGAATATGATCCGGATCATGTATACCCTAAAATTTCAATTATTACCCCTTCTTACAACCAAGGAGAATTTATTGAACAAACCATTCGCTCTGTACTGTTGCAGAACTATCCCAATCTGGAATACATCATCCTGGATGGGGGAAGTACAGATCAAACGATTGAAATACTGAAAAAATACACGCCCTGGATTTCCTGGATAAGCGAAAAAGATGAAGGCCAGGCGGATGCTATCAACAAGGGATTATTGAAATGTACTGGGCAGGTTTTTAACTGGATCAATAGCGATGACTGGTATGAGCCGGGGGCATTAAAACGCATCGGTGAAGTTTTTGGAGTTCCCGATATTCAAATTTATGCAGGGAGAGAACGGATGGTTTCCGAAGCAGGGAAGGAACTATCTATTCATCCCGGAACGCCTTTGGGAAAAGATATTCAGGAAACCTTAATTTATAGTCAAATCAATCAACCGGCGACTTTTGTGCGGATGGCTTTGCTGCAGCAAACAGCATTTTTGCGGAAAGATTTACTGTATCTGTTTGATGCAGAATGGTGGTTGAGGCTCGTGATGCTGGCAGGTAGAGATGCAGTTTATAAGGATAAACTTATTATAGATAATTTTAGGTTGCATGAAGATTCTAAAACGATGAATTACGGTTTGGAATTTTATAGAGAAAAGCGAATTTTATTATATGCGTTATATTTTTATTTTTATAAAAAAACCGAAGCGAATTTTACTTTAAATTTGTCTGAAGAAGAAAAAAAATTGGCAAAACGGATTCAGGAAAGCTGGAAGAGTTTGCCAAGTACAACATTTAATAAAAAATATGTAAATGTATTTTATGAAGAAGCATTTTTTCATGCCTTTGTTCACTATGATTATGATCTTTGTCGGGCGTTGATTTCCAAAAACCCAAAATTGCTTTTGTCTTCCCGACGCTGGGTTAAAAAAATCATTGTTTTATTTCCAAGGGGAATTGTGAAATTTTTACGAAAGACCTGGAATAAGATAATATACAATAAATGAAGTTTTCTTTTTTTGTTGCTTGTTGTAAAACTGATTTTTACTTTGCCAGGATATGCGTAGCGAGTATTCGGTATTGGTATCCGGAGCATCCGATTTATCTGTTAAAGGATGATTCGCAAGGGATTTTTTCTACGGAAGAAATGAAAAACGGAACAAAAAAAGTCATATCTGTGGATTTTCAGATCCCAGCAATACACCGGAAGGAAAAGGAGAGTGACTTGTTGAGGGATGTCAAACAACATCGCAGTTGTCCAAAACTCATTCATTGGGCCGGTCACAAGCCGGGGGTGATAGATGCCTTGCCTTATGCCCGTATTTTAAAAATTTATGAAAAATTTTACTATTCTAAAATAATAAATGGGAATCAACTCAGAAAGAGCCGGGGACTACGGCGGACACTCCGCACCTTGCCCGGAAGATTAAAATATCAATTTTTTCAATATGGCAGCCGCTTGAAAAAAAAGCTCTTGCGCAGGAATGAATAAACAACCTACCATAGCAATTTTGTGCAACCGTTTTCCGCCGATTATCGATGGAATAGGGGACTATTCCTTTTGGTTGGGGCAGGAGTTTTTAAAAAAGGGATATGCAGTGGAGGTCTATTGCCGAAGGGAAAAGGACTCAACGGGTTTCTATAAAATGGAAGGCATTTCCGTCTATCCAATACTGGAGGACTGGAGGAAAAAATCGCTTGAAAAATTATGGAGAATTTTGAAGGAGGAGGAAGATGATAAAATAATTTTATTGCAATACGATATTTTTACATTACATCCTTATGGAACTTCATTTGCGCTGGTTAATTTTTGTAAAAAACTGCACCTAACACATCGGCTATTCATCACATTCCATGAGGTTCGCAATAAAATGAAATGGTTTCACCCGCTGCGCCTAACAAAAGTGTTATTGCAAAAACAGGTAATTCGTTCCCTTCATCGGCATTGTGAAAAAGCGATTACAAGCACGCCTTTTTATCGGGAGCTTTTAGCTTTGCCAGGAAAATCTGCCGAGTTGATCCGGGTGGGTAGTAATATTCCCGTTGAAGGGGAGTTCGCTTCGATCCCTAAACAAAACAATGGTTTTAGTATAGGTGTTTTTGGTATTCAATCTCCAAATGTAGAACTTATTTTAAAAGTTATATCCGAATTA
>JAHDCK010000515.1 GCA_020629915.1 Saprospiraceae bacterium | reverse complement strand
CCTGACGATGAATGTCAAAGGCTTTGCCTGACACGAAAACGTTTTTGCCGTCAGGTGTCCCACCTGACGGTTACAGGGCACAACGCTGGTTAAAAATTCGGCGGTTAATTATTTAATCTCAATAAGTTTGTGGTACTTGACGAGTGGGGCTTGGAAACAATCTAAAGTTTGTTTTACAAAAACGGGAAAGGTTAGACTTGATTTTTTCAAAAGATATTCCTTAAATTTGTAATAACTGTTCACACGGGTATCAATAAATTCTGCTTTGAATCTACCCTTATAAAATTGGAGAACGACTCTACGTGACTAGGGCGGGCCTCAGTCCTGCATTTGCGGGATTCCTTTCGGGGACAAGGGGATTACTGAACCACAATGGCGGCTCCATAAATGTTTACTTGAGGTTCAATAGCGCCTCTTTGGTACTTGTGTGGCTTTTTTAATCCAGATTCACTTCCATTTTTTTTACGCCTCGGATTTTCACATCTATATTTTGCTTCAACGTCGTCGCCAACGTCAGGCCAACGTAATCCGCCCGAACGGGAAAAGCTTTGTGTTTGCGATCCACCAGGACGGCAATTTCTACTTTTTTAGGTAAAACATCCATCAGGGGGCGCAGGGCGTAATACAGGCTTCGACCAGTATTGGCCACGTCATCTACCAGGATGATAACTTTTCCTTCCAGTTCGTTTACGGGCATTTCCACCTCGACCGGGTGAGTGGTGGGTTGAGCGGGATTGAGGGAAATCCGGGTGAGGGTGAGGGCTGCTGGGGAGATTTTGGCCAGAGCTTCTACCAGCAATTGGGCAAAACCATATCCGTTATTGTTGATCCCGGCGAAGATAATTTCGGATTCACCGAAATTATTTTCGAGGATTTGGTAGGCCAGCCGATCCAGTTTCTGGCGTATTTGGATTTCATTGAGTAATTGCATTGGACAAAAATAAGAAATTGATCGCCTTCATTATTTTAAAATGAGAATTTATCCCTTATTTTGGCTGAAATTTTAGTAATATCAATTATATGTCATCCATTATTTTTACCATTATCATTTTGATTGCCTTCGGGATTGCCGCGCCGAGGTATTATAAAATTTATCGCAATATTTCTCTTGGGAAAGACGTGGAGTTGCAAGGGAATATTTTCGACCGCTGGAAAAATGTCCTGCTGGTGGCCTTTGGGCAGCAGAAAATGTTCAAGCGGATTGTCCCGGCGATGATGCACCTTTTTATATATGTGGCATTTCTATTTACCCAGGTAGAATTGATAGAAATTTTTGTGGATGGCTTTTTTGGCGTGCATCGCTTCTTTGCACCTGTTCTGGGAGGATTATATACTTTTATTATAAATTTTATTGAAATACTTTCTGTGCTCGCATTTGTCGGGACGGTGGTTTTTCTCTGGCGAAGAAATAAATTGCGGCTGCCTCGTTTCCATAAATCCGAAATGACCGGATGGCCAACGCTGGATGCGAATTTGATATTAGTATTTGAAATTATATTACTAATTGGAATTTTTAGCATGAACGGAGCGGATGTTCTACTACAAAAAATCGATCCGGCTCACTATCCTGATACAGGGACATTGGCGATAAGTTCTATTATAGGAAATTATTTTATATTACCTGTTATTAATTTGACTGAGCCACTATGGAATGCGGTTTTGGAAATGAATGCCGGCTCATGGGAAAATTTCGTACATTTTAAATTAGTATGTTTAGAAAGATTCGGCTGGTGGATTCACTTGTTTATGGTTTTGGTATTTTTAAATTACTTGCCCATCTCCAAGCACCTGCACATCTTCCTAGCTTTCCCAAATACCTACTTCGCCAATCTCAACTCAAGAGGAGAAATGGAAAATATGCCGGAGATTATGAATGAGGTAAAAGTGATGATGGGACTGGCAGAAGACAGCGGAGAAATGTCGGACGACCTGCCGGAGTTTGGTGCAAAAGATGTTTTAGATTTGAATTGGACAAATATAATGGCTGCTTATACGTGTACGGAGTGCGGAAGATGTACTTCGGAATGTCCGGCTAATATTACAGGTAAAAAACTATCGCCCCGAAAGGTCATGATGGACATTCGCGACCGGGCAGAAGAAGTGGGGGAGAAGATTGCTTCAAATGATAAACAATATCGGAAGGAAGGTGCGACTGGAAGATTGACGAAGGAAAACTTTGACGACGGGAAATCGTTGTTTGATTATATCAGCCGGGAAGAATTGCATGCTTGCACAACTTGTAACGCTTGTGTGGAAGCTTGTCCGGTTTTGATCAATCCGCTGGAACCCATTTTGGCCTTGCGTCGATATGAGATTTTGACGGAGTCGGCTGGCCCCGGGGATTGGCTGCCGATGTTTACGGCGATTGAGAATGGCGGAGCGGTTTGGCAAATTGCGGATGACCGGGATAAGTGGGCAAATCAATAAT
>JAHDCK010000067.1 GCA_020629915.1 Saprospiraceae bacterium | reverse complement strand
AAATCAAAAACTCATTTCAAATTAAATTTAACATTATTATGTCCAGTTACTTATAATATTTTAAAAAACATAAACTCAAACAGCTTCTTAGGAATCGTGAAAAAATAAATTATTCGTTAACCTGCCCATTTCACCCAAAAAATTAGTTCTACAACTAAATATTTAGTTAAAGTTTTATTAAAAACCTGTTTTAACTAAAAAATTAGTTGGAAAGTAACATTTATTGCTTTACCTTTGGGGTATCATTTGAATTTTTATATAGTGTATTGTAAAAAAATAATTGTATCATGAAGAATTTAACGTTTTTAGCTTTAGCTTTTTGTCTGATTTTCGCAAGCTGCGCAAGCGAAGGCGGAGATGCCTCTGCCAAAGAAAAATCAGTAGATGAGGTGGCAAATGCCTCCAAAGTTACCAAGAACTCTGATGTAGTCCGCAATCCTGTTACGGCAGATGTTCCGGATGACACCATCAATGTAGCAAAATTGCAATTTGAGGAAGAAACCTACAATTACGGTAAGGTAAAGGAAGGTGCTCCTGTAGAACACATTTTCAAATTTAAGAATGTAGGTAAAGTTCCTCTCATTATTTCTCAAGCAAAATCTACTTGTGGTTGTACAGTTCCGACTTTCCCTAAAGATCCAATTCCTCCGGGAGAAGGTGGAGAGATTGCGGTAAAATTCAACACCAAAGCGAAAAAAGGGCGTCAGAAAAAGCCTGTAAATATTACAGCGAATACTTATCCTAAGCTGACGACTGTTTATATTGACGGTGAGGTGGAGGAAGATCCAGTTGCTGCAGCAGAGCGCAAAAAGCAACAGGAAGAGCGCAAGAAAAAGCAAGAAGCACAAAAGAAAGCTGAGGCTGCTAAAAAGTAATCCCGGTTTTTCTATAAGCTGTATAAAATTATTTAGTTTTGACCGTCGTTTCCAATGAAGCGACGGTTTTTTTATTTGAACAAAATAATAATAATGGATTATATTTTACTACAATCAACAAGTGATATTCTTAACTGGGTTATTTTATTATTGATCCCTCTGGTGTTTTACTTTTTTATTCTTAGGCCTCAAAGCCAGCGGATGAAAGCTCAGCGCAACTTTGTAGACAATCTGGCCAAGGGGAAAGAGGTCGTTACCTCAGGGGGGATATATGGTAGAATTTCAAAAATAGAAGGCAATATTGTCACTTTGCAGGTAGATACAAAAACCTATCTTCGGGTAGCTATTTCTTCCATTTCTCAGGAACTGACGGAAGGCGATAAAGATGACAAATCGTAAAAGCATTAGGGAGTTTTTAAAAACAGATCGGGCTATACTCATTATTTGTTTGAGTATAGCATTTGTCTTTTGGTTTTTGACCAAATTATCGAAAAATTATTTTTCAGACCAGCTTGTTGACTTTAAGGTTGAAGCGCCGGAGGGAAAGATTTTTGTAGAAACACCTCCGGACAAAATAAGGGTACGACTGGAAGCTAAGGGATGGAAATTATTTTCGCGATATATTTATGGCCGTGGTAATGCTATTACCCTCTCGCTGGCCGACGCGCCAAAACAAAATGTAACAAGGGGGCAAATAAGAGACCTGCTTCAAAAACAATACAAGGATAATGATATATTTATTAGAAATATTGATCCGGAGTATTTTACCGTAGAATTGCAGGAGCAAGGCGAAAAATCCGTTCCGGTCAAATTGGTTTCTGATATTCAATACGCCCCTCAGTTTAAATTAAAAAAACCTATAGAAATAACTCCTAATACGATAAAAGTTAACGGGCCGGAGGGAAAGATAAATGCCCTAAAATATATTGAAACAAAATCGATACAACTTTCTAACCTGGATGAAAACAAACGCATTGTCGTCCCTCTAAAACGTCCGGGCAATGACAATCTGATATTTCAGCCGAGTGCTGTGGAAGTGGATATTCAAGTCGAACAATTCACAGAAAAAAGTATATTACTTCCCATTAATGTAAAATACCTCTCTCGTAAAGACAGTATTCAACTTATTCCAAGTGCAGTAGAATTCAAGTGCGTGGTGGGATTGAGTCAGTATGATAAAATTACGAGAAAAAATATAAAAGCAATAGCTAATTTGAACCAGGCCAAACAAGTCAATGGCAAACGGATGCTAGAGGTAAAATTGCAAATTCCGGACAGCCTGAGTTTTCTGAAAGATATTCAACCCACCCCCAAAGAAGTAGAATTTTTAATTATAAAAAAATAATGAGTGCACTGCAAATTGGAATCACGGGAGGCATTGGAAGTGGCAAAACAACCGTTTGCCGAATCTTTGAAGTGCTGGGAGTGCCCGTCTATTACGCCGATGATCGAGCTAAGCAACTCATGGTAAAAGACCCGGATCTCATACAGGGCATCCGGGAAGCTTTCGGAGAAGAATCTTATACAAAAGATGGAAAACTAAACCGAGCGCATTTGGCGAATATTGTTTTCAATGATAAATCAAAATTAAATATTCTAAATGGATTAGTGCATCCTGCAGTTGCTAAGGATGGATTGTTATGGCATGAAAAAAATAAAAATGTGCCCTACACTTTAAAGGAAGCTGCCCTACTCTACGAAGCAGGCAGTTATAAAATGATGGATAAAATTATTGTTGTAACCGCTCCCAGAGAAGTTCGCATTCAGCGGGTATTGAAAAGAGACAAAACGACAAGAGAAGCCGTAGAAGCCAGAATGGACAAGCAGATGCCCCAGGAGGAAAAAGAGCAAAGAGCAGATTTTCTTATACATAATGATTCTATTGAATTACTCATTCCTCAGGTTATGAAAATCCACCAACACCTTACCCATCTTTCTATATCGAATATAAAATAAATGAATTGGAAAGTATGGGCATATTGGGGCGGGCTGCTGGCCGGCATTCAGTTTTTGATATTAACAACCCTCTCCATGTGGTTTTACAATGGCGGAACTGTTCATAAAAGGGTCCCACAACCCTATTTGTTTTTCGAAAATTTTTTTTCTGATCTTGGGCGCACCAGAACATTTACAGGCATGGATAATGAACCTTCACATACGTTATTTACAATTGCGTTATCGGTTGTTGGGATATCATTAGCCGGGTTTGTAATAGCTGCGGTTGTATCTTTCCGAAAAATATTCCCAAAATACACCTTGATTTTAATTCTGCTATTTGGGTTGTATTCGGCTTGGTGTTACCTTGGTATTGCGTGGGTTCCCTGGAATGACAGCTACCGGGGTCATGTCGGTTTTGTCAGAAACGGATTTATTAGTTTTTGGCTCATGTCTGTTTTCTATGCGCTGGCTATTTCATCTTCTCCCCGTTACCCTAATCGTTATGCCTGGGCATTTATAATTTTTATAGGACTTTTGGCAATACAAATTGGAATCATGATATTTGGACCTCGCTCCTATACCTCTCAGGCTGCCTTGGAATTGCAGGTATTTGCACAAAAAATAGTCGTATATGCAGAAATAATTTGTATGATGTATCAATCCTGGGGAGCGATGAAAGTGCACAAAAGGCTAGAGTCAAGGAGTGCCTAGGGATGGCCAATCAATTTAACCAGCTGCTGCACGTGGTTGATCAGAAAAAACGGGTAAGGTAAAAAAGAAAGAACTTCCGATACCCGGTTTGGATTCTACCCAAATCGTCCCACCTTGTTGTTCAATGATTTTTTTGCAAAGTGCAAGACCAATTCCGGTTCCTTCTACTTTCGGCCCAGTGTGAAAACGACTGAATAAACCAAAGACATTTTTTATATTTTTTTCTTCTATACCAATACCATTGTCCCTGACTTCTATTTGCCAGCTATCGACATTAGCCTTAGTATGTCGTATTATAATTTTTGGATTTCTTTCAGGAGAACTGTATTTTAAACCATTGCTTATTAGGTTCTGAAAAAGGGTTAATAATTGTTGGGTGTTTCCAAATACCTGTGGCAAACTCTCAACTTCCAATGATGCCTCTTTTTCTTTTATACTCATTGTTAAATTATTTTGCGCCATCTCTACAATGTCATTTAACTGAACAAGTTTTTTACTCCCTTCCACTCTTCCCAGCCTTGAATATTCTAAAAGATCTAATATAAATTGATTCATTCTTTTGGCCCCGTCAGAAATATACCACATATATTCTTTGGCATTTTCATCAAACTGCTTACCATATTGCCTTTCAAATAAACCTATATAACTTGTTATCATGCGAAGAGGTTCTCTTAAATCGTGTGAAGCAGCATAAGCAAACAACTCCAAATCCTTATTACTTTGCTCCAGGTCTGTTGCATATTTTTTCAGCATCTTATTTGCCTTTTTCGTATGTGTAATATCCAGCATCATCCCCAGATTCATGGAAGGTTCTCCGTTTTCATCCAGCAAAATTACTACCGACAAGTCTACAAAAACAACCTCTCCGGATTTGCTCATAAATCGTTTTTCAATCCGGTATCGGTTTGTTCCGTTAGCGACTGCCTTTTTTGCCAGGTCAATAGTAAGCCTTTGATCCTCCAGGTGACTAATTTCAGCAGTGTTTAATCCTATTAATTCAATTTCATCTTCATAACCCAGCAATTCACAAAATGCCTGATTGCAGCGTATAATATTTTTTTCATTATCAGTTACAACAATTCCATTCGGAGCTTCCTCATATATTCTTTGAAACCGTTCCTCACTCATCTGAGCCAAATCTGCCATTAATTTTTCATGGGTAATATCAAACGCCACCAACAAAAGTCCGGTCACCTCATTCTCCGAATTTTTTACAGGAATCAAATCCGAACGAATCCACATTTTTTTGCCCTCTCCATTATGAATTTCCTCCACCATACCCGTAACAGGAATTTTTTTATTGATAACAGCTAAATCTCTTTCATATAATTTAAAAGCAAGTTCTTTTCCTACAATTTCTTCCAAAGCTCGGTTTTCAAAAAACTTTTGGGGTTTATTGTGAAAAGCAGCAAATTGTTTATTTACTCTTATATATCTATTTTTTGTATCTTTATAAGCTACCAGTGTAGACAAACCATTGAATAAAGTTTCCAGTTCTTCCCCCTCTACATATAATTTATTCTTATTATAAAAAACATCACTAACTCCGGTTATAGTTATATAAGTATATATATAAAAAATTACTACTGCACACATATTAAAAATAAAATAAGATGCAATTGGGAATTTTGGAGATGGGTGAAAAAGAATAAGAAAATGCAATAAAAACAAAAGTATATGATATATATTTAAGTTTCTTACTGATCGTAAAGTAATACTTACCGCTCCCAGAGATATCCAGTTCAAACATACTATCAAAGGATTGTAATTATTAATATAAATAATATAAAACAATCCAATATGATACACAAAGGGCAAATAAATTTTCCCTATATTCACAAAAGAAGATTTGTCTTTTACCCAAAATGGTAAAATGAATAAGGGCAAATACAGGATGGAAAGAATTAAGAAAAATCGAAAATCGATAAGGACAGTTGTATCGATTAAGGAAAATAAATACAAATAAAACGGCAAGAGGAGGCTAACGACAGTTTGAAACATCAACAATCGCAGTTCCGATCTAAAAAACCCCTCCATTATTTGGTTTAAATTGACCATTACTTATAACTGAACCTACAATATCGGACTTTTTTTATGGAAAGCTATCCCATTTTAATAAAAAAAGGACTGGAAGCGCAATCGTTCCAGCCCTCTTAACTATGAATGAACCCCAAAACTATAGTCTTTCAGGAAGCTAAATTGGCTTCCTCTTTCTCATTTAGACGAGAAATAATATCTTTCGGTTCGAAATTCTCAAAAGTGGAATTTCTACTTCACGAGCAGTATATAATTTGTTGTTTACTTTGAAGGGGGGCAATAGGATATTTCACCTGATTGATTGTAAAACGATGAAAAAGTGATTTTTGTTTGAATTTATTTCATCAAATTTTCTATCTCTTTTGCTAAAATACGATTTTTTTTCGATGTTACCAATTTTATATTTGTAAATAAGAATACAAAATGTCACAAAATAACGAAGCGTTAAAAGAAACCCATTTTCAACTGCCCGGCCAGCAGTCCTTTTATCGGGGAAAGGTGCGAGATGTATATGAAGCTGAAAACCTGCTGATTATGGTCGCTTCGGATCGAATTTCGGCATTTGATCACATTCTACCCCGCCCTATCCCACACAAGGGCCAGGTGTTAAACCAAATTGCCAATTTTTTCTTAAAAGCCACCCGCGAATTTGTCCCAAATTGGGTCTTGGATAGCCCCGATCCGAATGTAACTATTGGTTATAAATGCGATCCGATTCGGGTGGAAATGGTCATACGGGGTTATCTGACTGGTCATGCCTGGCGGGTGTATAAGGCAGGAGGCCGAAATCTTTGTGGCGTTGATCTGCCGGATGGAATGAAGGAGCACGACCCTTTCCCGACACCCATTATTACCCCGGCCACCAAAGCAGAGGAAGGACATGATGAGGATATTTCCAGAGAAGATATTCTAAAACAGGAAATCGTATCCGAAGCGGATTATATCCAAATGGAAAAATATACTCTCAAACTTTTTGAAGTGGGAACTAAAATGGCGGCTGCGCGAGGATTAATCCTAGTGGATACAAAGTATGAATTTGGGAAACGCAACGGGGAAATTCTCCTTATGGATGAAGTGCATACGCCGGATAGTTCCCGTTATTTTTATAAGGAAGGTTACGAAGAACGGCAAGCAAATGGTTCCGGTCAGCAACAACTTTCCAAGGAGTTTGTCCGGGAGTGGTTGATGGAGCACGGCTTTCAGGGAAAAGAAAATCAACTCATGCCGGACATGCCAGACGCTTTTGTTGAAATCGTTTCTAATCGCTATATTGAATTATATGAAATTTTGACAGGTGAAAAATTTCAAAGACATTCTGATGGAAATATAAAAGATAGAATTGAAAATAATATTTTAGAATATTTGAAAAACGAATAAAACTCTGTGACTAAAATACTTCAATGGCTTAAATCAAAAATTATTTTTCAAATATTTACTATTTATCTTCGCTATTTAATCGGCGGAGCTTTCGTTTTTGCTGCTATTGTCAAAATCAGAAACCTGCCTTTCACTATTTTATCTACCGAAACAGAAGTTGGACATTTTTTTGATGCCCTGCATCGCACCGGAGAATATTGGCAATTCCTTGGTTGGATGCAGGTCATCGCCGCCTTCTTCCTGATGACTCAAAGATGGGCAACAATTGGAGCAATGTTATTTTTTGGCATTATTTTAAATATATTTATTATAACAATTTCAGTAGATTTTGGAATAGGCACGCCTATCATTACTTTTGGAATGTTGCTGGCTATCACTTACCTCCTCCTTTGGGATTGGAATAAAATTCGTCTCCTCTTTATTCCCGAACATCAAATCAACTACAACCTGACTGACTGGAATCCGGGGATTATGGCTGAGCGTTTCTGGATGTATTTGGGTGGAATCCTTTTCATCATCTCTTGCATTTTTGGATGGAATAGAATGGCTCCTTTCCTGTGGTTGCTCCTTTGCATTTCTCTTGGGCTTATTGCATTAATTTTATTTTTTATTATAAATAAAAACAAGAAGCAAAAAGCAAATCTCTCCGATTAGATTTTTCGTTTGAGGGCAGGCGCAGTATTTGGTAATTTCAAATTTTAAAAGAAAGCCGTATATCCCTTTCTACCGTTATTTTCTCTCCTTTAAAAATCCTACTTTTGTGTTTTACAAAAATCGAGAAATAGAACATGGGTTTTTTAGAAGAAATAGAACGCAGGCGCACCTTTGGAATCGTCAGTCACCCGGATGCCGGAAAAACAACACTGACCGAAAAACTCCTCCTCTTTGGTGGAGCCATACAGGAAGCCGGAGCCGTCAAGTCCAATAAAATCAAAAAAAGCGCGACCTCGGATTTTATGGAGATCGAAAAGCAAAGAGGGATCTCCGTAGCTACTTCCGTCATGGGTTTTGAATATCGCCAGAAAAAAATCAATATCCTCGACACGCCCGGTCACAAGGATTTTGCGGAAGATACCTTTAGAACACTCACCGCTGTGGACAGTGCCATCGTCGTTATCGACAACGCCAAAGGGGTGGAAACCCAAACTGAAAAACTGGTGGAAGTCTGCCAGATGCGTGCTACGCCCATGCTCGTTTTTGTCAATAAAATGGATCGGGATGGAAAAGACGGATTTGACTTGCTGGACGAACTCGAACAAAAATTAGGCATGAAGGTTTGTCCTCTGAGTTGGCCGATTGGGATGGGTCCCGACTTTCAGGGTGTGTATAGTTTATATGAAAAAAAGTTAGTTTTGTTTAGCCCGCACGGAAAGCAGGCCGATGATGATATTGTAGAAATTACAGATATAAATTCTGATTTATTAGAAAAAAACATTGGTGAAAGAGCAGCAGAAAGTCTTCGGGAAGATTTGGAAATGCTGACCGAAGTTTACCCCGAACTCAACCTGGAAGATTACAGAACCGGAAAAGTCAACCCCGTATTTTTTGGCTCGGCGATTAACAATTTTGGGGTTCGCGAATTACTGGACTGCTTTGTGGACATTGCTCCCAATCCCCGACCCAGGGAAACCGAAGAGCGAACCATCGATCCAACGGAAGAAAAATTCACGGGTTTTGTTTTTAAAATTCACGCCAATATCGATCCCCGGCACCGGGATCGGATTGCCTTTGTCCGGGTTTGCTCCGGAAAGTTTTTGCGCAATACCAATTACCTCCACGTCCGCCAGGAGCGCAAGCTCAAATTCTCTAACCCAACCTCTTTCATGGCCTCTAAAAAATCTGTTTTGGAAGAAGCCTTTCCAGGAGATATTGTCGGTTTATATGATTCCGGCAACTTTGTCATCGGCGATACACTTACTGAAGGTGAGGTTTTACATTTTAAAGGAATCCCCTCCTTCTCTCCTGAACAATTCCGGTTGATCATCAATACCGATCCGATGAAATCCAAGCAGCTCAACAAAGGATTAACTCAGTTAATGGACGAGGGTGTGGCGCAGTTATTTACCAAGGAAATGGATGGGCATAAAATCATCGGAACGGTCGGTGCCCTGCAATTTGAAGTCATTCAATACAGATTGAAACACGAATACGGAGCTTCCTGCGCGTATGATATGGTGAGCTTACACAAGGCTTGTTGGGTGAGTTGCGAGGACAGGGATGCGCTGGCAGCTTTCAGAAAACGACGCAACCGGGACATGGCTGTGGACACTCAGGGGCGGCTGGTTTTTCTGGCTGAATCTGCCTGGGTTTTAAAAACGGTGCAGGAAAATTTCCCAGATGTTCAGTTTCACTTTACTTCTGAATTTAATTAAAATTATTTTTTTTTAAATATAAACTATGGAACTCATTGCAAAAATAATTATAGGATTTGTCGCATTATTGCATATTTATATTCTTTGGTTTGAAATGTTTGCCTGGGAAAGCCGGGGACCAAAAGTCTTCCGAAATTTTCCAAGGGACTTGTTTCCAAAGACAAAAGCATTAGCCGCCAATCAGGGATTGTACAATGGTTTTTTAGCAGCGGGATTGATTTGGTCCCTATTCATTCAGGATGTCGCCTGGCATGAAAATGTAGCTTTGTTTTTCCTGGGCTGTGTGGCCGTAGCTGGAATCTATGGCGCAATGACCGCAGATAAAAAAATTATTTTTGTGCAAACGGTTCCTGCGCTGCTTGGCATTTTGTTTATTTTATTATAATTAAAAACCCTAATGCAACGCTGCACGTATTTCTAAATTTTGTATAATTTTTCCTTCTTCTTCCATAAAATATTCCAAGCGATCATATACGTCTTTTTCGTCAAAATAATTTAAAGCCATCTTCACAAAGACGTGGCCATGCTTGGCCTCTGATGCCCAAAGAATTTTATAAAAACGATGCATCTCCGGTTCGGATTGCGCCTCAGAGACCAACCGAAATCGCTCCGCTCCTCTTGTCTCTGCCACAGAAGCGACAATCAATCGATCCAAAAAGCGATCTTCCCGCCCGTGCCGACAACATTTGATCAACTGGGAAACGTAGGGATCTTTTCCCATGCTTTCCGGCAATGGAATATTGTGCTTTTCCATTAGTTGATACACTTGTTGGAAGTGTTCGAGTTCTTCAATACCTATTTCAATCAGCTCAGGTAAAATTTCTTTTCGGTTGGGATATTTAGCTACAAAACTCATCGCCATTGCCGAAGCTTTGCGTTCGCAATCGGCATGATCCTGAAGGAAGGAAGGAAAATCTGCCATCACTGCGTCAATCCATTCCTGAGAGCTGGGCACTTTTATATCTATATTTAATTTCATAATGTATTTATAATTTTATTTAACACTATGTAAAAAGTTTATTTATATTAAATTTCCCCCAGGGGGGTAATTGGTTTTAAAAAAAATAACTGCCGAAAACAAAATTTTAATAATTAAATAAAAACATATAATATTTTGTCATCTCGAACGAAGTGAGAGATCTCGTCTAAAAGCAAAAGACAACTTGTAAATCTTTACTACTGGAACTGTTTAGGAATCAGATTTCCACGTTTAGACGAGATTTCTCGCTACGCTCGAAATGACAACTCTATTTTTTTGTTTTTCAAAAGTTCGGTGGTTAATATCTAAAAGCCAATAAACCCCTTGGAATGCAAGCTAATTTATTACACAGTGTATTTAATAACAAAAGGTAAAGATAAAAAAACAAAAATTATTTTCGTGTTAGATAAATGCCCGAAAGAATCAAAGTCATACCCGCAAAATGTACCCAGGAAATAATTTCCCCATCCAGAAATCCCCAGAAGATGGCTACAATCGGTGTGAGGTAACTCACTGTACTGGCAAATAAGGCACTCGTTCGCTGCACGAGTTGGAAGTAAAAAATAGAGCCAATCACCGTCCCAAAAAATGCCAGTAATCCTACATAACCCAAACCTGCCCAGGCACCCGGAACTTCCTGCATCACAGATATAAAATTTGTAAATAATAAAAACACAAATCCAATTCCACCCAAAATCAAAAAACTCATTCCAGCCAGATGAAGCGGATTCATATCATATAAATGCGCCTTTATTGTATTGGTAGAAATTCCATATCCAAGCGTGGCCAGGACGACGAGCAAAGCATAACCCACCGAACCATTTAACCCGGCTTTCTTTCCAAGTAGAATGAGCATAACCGCACCAATCAAACCCAATGCAACTCCCAGGTATTTTACCCAACTCTTTTCTACCCTGAAAAATAAAATTCCTAGTAGCAAAGTACAAAGCGGTGTCAGGGAACTCAACACCCCGGTAAGCGAACTGGAAATCTGGGTCTGGGCAAAAGCAAAAAGAAAAGCGGGAATCCCACTCCCAACAAAACTCACCACTAAAACATATTTTAAATTTTCCTTTGTAAGAGAATTAAAACTCGCTCCGGCAATGGGCAAAAAAAACATCCCTGAAAGCGTCACCCGAAGTGCCGCTACGTGCTCTGCCGAAAAAGCATCCAGTCCCCTCGCTATTAAAATGTAGGAACTGCCCCAGGTCACGGCCAGCATCAGCAAGACGAGCCAACTCTTCAAATCCGGCCGGCCATCTTTTTGGGTGTTTACTCGTTCATTTTCTTCCACAGTAAATCCTTGAGTTCTGTCAAGCCTTTTTGAGCAACAGATGAAATAAAAACATAAGGGACATTTTCAGGTATTTCAGGCAGGAGCATTTCCCTAAGTTCCTCATCCAGCAAATCCGATTTGGTAATAGCGAGTACCCGTGGCTTATCTAACAATTCGGGATTGAATTGTTTTAATTCATTTAGCAATATTTTATATTCATTTTTTATATCATCCGTGTCACCCGGAACCATAAAAAGCAAGGTAGCATTCCGCTCAATATGTCGGAGGAAGCGATGCCCCAAACCTTTTCCTTCATGTGCCTTTTCGATGATGCCCGGAATATCTGCCATGATAAAAGATCGATCATCCCGGTAGGAAACAATACCGAGATTGGGAACGAGTGTCGTGAAAGGGTAAGCACCAATTTTGGGTTTGGCAGCAGTGATGACAGAAAGCAAAGTAGATTTCCCGGCATTGGGAAAACCGACCAGGCCGACATCTGCCAGTACTTTTAGTTCGAGTATTTTCCAGGATTCAATTCCATCTTCGCCGGGTTGAGCGTGTCGGGGCGCCTGATTGGTAGAAGATTTAAAATGGGAATTGCCAAGACCGCCTCGCCCGCCGGGAAGCAAAATAACTTCCTGCCCGTCATCCATAATTTCAAATTCTATCTTTCCGGTTTCGGCATCTTTGGCTACTGTCCCAAGCGGAACTTCCAGAATAATATCCTTACCATTCGCTCCGTGTTTTCTGGCTCCGGAACCATCCCCTCCGGCAGTTGCATATATGTGTTTTCGATATTTTAAAGGAAGCAATGTCCAGAGTTGTGCATTTCCTTTTAGAATAATATGACCACCCCGGCCACCATCCCCTCCATCCGGGCCACCATAAGCAGTGTTGCGATCCCGCAGGAAATGAGCGGAGCCATTGCCTCCCTTTCCGGAGCGGCAACAAATTTTCACATAATCTACAAAGTTTTGTCCGGACATTCTATAATATATTTAAAATTTAAAGATGCCATATTCTAAAAATATGACATCTTTAAATTTGGTATTTTTATATAAAAAACTACGCAATAACCTGATCGATCTTACCGCACAGTTTTTCAAAAATTTCATCTATAGTTCCAATCCCTTCAATTTTGTGAGACTTGGCCTGCTTGTCGTAAAAGGCGGCAACGGGAGCCGTTTCTTTATTATACACTTCGATGCGATTTCGGATAATGCCTTCATCGAGATCATCTGCTCTTCCTGAGGTTTCCCCTCTTTTTAGAATACGCTGTACGATTTCATCATCCGTCACAGTCAATTCGATCAAAGCTGTAACTTCCTGATCTTTTTCACATAAAAAATTATCCAATGCTTCTGCTTGAAGGATATTTCTGGGGAAGCCGTCAAAAATATATCCGGCATAACCGGGCGAGCTATTGACTTTATTTTTAAGCATATCAATAGTGACTTCGTCCGGGACGAGTTCGCCCTTGTCCATATAACTTCTGGCTTTGATGCCCAGGGGCGTGTTGTTGCCCAATTCGTACCTAAAAAGATCGCCGGTAGAAATTTGCAGCAATCCGTATTTTTTAACCAGTTTTTTGGCTTGAGTGCCTTTGCCAGAACCAGGAGGGCCAAACAAAATGAGATGAATCATAAATTTAAAATTTTGATTTTTTCAAAAATTCGCTACAAAAGTAACCGATTTTTTAAAAAATGGTTTCATCTGGAAACTAATTTGAAAAATAAAAGGCTTGATAATTGGATTTCCATTTTTGGAATTTCTCATCATTAGAAAAATTACCCTCTGATTTTTGCAACAAAATACGGGGATCTGCGTTTCTATCTTAAAGGAAAAAAAGAAATATTCTCGTTGTCAGTAGGTTAGTTAATAGGGTTATTACATTTTTCAACGAGTTTGCGGCTTAATCGAAAGGTTAAGCCGTTTTTTATGTTAAAAATTGGGCAATTTCCGTATTTTTTATTAAAAAATTTGCTTCTTATTCAATATTCCCATATTTTATTAGGATTGAGCTAAAAAACCAAAAATATTATGCTAAAATTACATCCTAATGAGATTTTAATCTACTACAATCCCGAATCCAGTGCAGGCAGAAAAACGGTAGCCCATGCCCGGAGCCACAACAAAAATGTTTCCGTCCGTTCCTTTGACAAAGGGCCTTCTACCGGGACGATTTGGAAAAGAATTGTGGATAAACTGGAAATGCACCCGAAAGAAATGATGAATAAGGCGCATCCTTATTATCAGGAAAATATTCGAGGCCGGGAATTTACATACGAAGGCTGGTTAAAAATTCTGGCTTTCAATCCCGACTTGATAAAAGCTCCGATTGCTTTGCGTGGAGATGATGCTATCATGTGTCATACGCCTACGGATATATATAAATTAGGCGGAACTGGAGTTTAACCTTTGATTTTTTGGAAAAATATCCTTAATATTGGTTCCAATTATTATAAACTCTGCATTTTCCCTTCACATTTATCAGAAGAATCAATGAAAAATTCAGCCCACCCGTTCTGGTTGGGCTGTTTTTGTTTTTGAGCATTTCTTTTCTCTTTCAATACATATTTCCGTATCTTTATGGTTTATTTTTACTACAAAAAAAGATAAGATATGGCTTTTGAAGCAGAAGGCAAATTGTACAAAAAAATGGACACCGTTCAGGTAACGGATTCCTTTAGAAAAAGAGAATTGGTTATTGAGCTGGAAGATGGTGCTTACAACCAGTACATCAAATTTGAACTGTTGCAGGACAAATGTGATTCCCTTGATCCCTTTAATGAAGGCGACAAAGTGCGTGTTTCCTTTAACCTTCGAGGAAGGGAATGGACCAGCCCGCAAGGAGAAGTTAAGTATTTTACCTCCCTGAATGCCTGGAGAGTTGAAGCGGTTAAGGCCGAGAATACAGCCGCAGCTCCACCCGTTGCAGGTGGAGGTGATGATTTTCCATCGGCTTCGGACGAGCCCTCTGGTGGAAATTTGGACGATTTACCGTTCTAGAATATTTATACATAAAATAATAAGACGCAGGTTAGACTTTTTTTTGTCTGACCTGCGTTTTGTTTAGGTAAACCCGGTGATTCATGAATTGTATATTTAAAAAAATAGTATTCTTACTACTACTTTCGCCTGCCATTATTTCCGCCCAGCACAATCTGGAATGGATTAGCACGGACTACGATGATGCTTTTTTTGAGTGGACGATTACCACAGACTCTTTGGAAGGGGAATTGGATATGCGGAATATTTTTCAGGAAGATTGGTCGGAATGGGATTATAGTTATGAGGATGAAAGTTTTGGACAGATAAAACTCAAGTGGAAACAAGATCCTTCCCTCTGGGAACTCAGGGGCGATAATCAAATCATCACGGCGCGCACGATTTTCAAGGGGGACTTTTTGGGTTGGCGGATTACGGATAACGAACGCAGCGTAGAACTCAGAAGTAAATTCCGGAATATGCCGATTGAATGGGAAATGAAATCCAAAAAATATGGCAATTTATTTATATATCAGGATTTTGAAGGTGATCCAAGGGAGTGGGTCATTGAAGATTATACAGAAAACTTAGATATACATTTTAAAACAATGATTGTTTTTATTGCTCTTATTCATAGTGTCCCCCGGTAGGTCAGGCTGGCAAGTGGATGAAAAAGGTCGTTCCGATTCCTTCCTCGGATTCGATCCATATTTTTCCGTTATGTGTTTCTACAATTCGCTTGCAAAGAGCTAACCCAATTCCACTCCCGGCGAT
>JAHDCK010000066.1 GCA_020629915.1 Saprospiraceae bacterium | reverse complement strand
CGCCTGGAACAACTCGTTCTAAATGAAATTATTTCTAATAAATATGAAGAACCACCAAGTGTGCAGGTGGCTTTGACGGGGGTGGAGGGCAATTTTTTATAAAATCGCTTCCACGCAATGAGCTTTTTAGATTTCCAAAAAAAATTATTTGCGCCGTCTTGCCTATTTAAAATATTTCCTTTAATATTGTGCTATGACAAGATTTAATGTACAAAACTGGTGGTGGAAAAATAATCTTTAAATTAAAGAGAAGTCCATTAGTATTGTACCTGATGATATTAAAAAAGCCTGCTTCTCGCAGGCTTTTTTTTTGCAAAAATTTAAAATTATTAAAATTAAACGTATGTCAATTTGCCTAAGAACATTATTGGTAACTAATTGGTGGTGGCGTGCTTCGGTTTTCGAAACAGGAAAGTAATGGCCATTTATAAACGTATTTTTAAAATATTCAAGCCTGCTTTCCGCAGGCTTTTTTTATGCTAAATTTTAAATAAATTATAGTAAAATGAATAAAATAAAAATAAATTTCTATCATCAAAAGATACTCGCAGACATGCTTACACCCGTAAGTATTTATGCCAAACTCCGGGATCATTTTAATCATCCCTTGCTGCTGGAAAGTGCTGATTATCACGATCGGTCAGATAGCATAAGTTATATCTGCCTGGAACCTATCGCTGGTTTTGAAGCCAAAGGCCTGGAATGCAAAGTACAATTTCCGGAAACAGAACATCAACAGTACACCGTTTCCAAACTCTCTGAAGTACTGGGAGATTTCCAGTCCTTCCTCCGAACTTTTGAGCCACCGGAATCCAACTTGCCTTTCCCCTTTGCCGGATTGTTTGGGTACACCTCATTTGAAGCGGTTCAGTACATGGAAGATATTACCCTGCATACCCCCAAAGACGATCTCAAATCTAATCCAGATTTAAAATATAATTTATTTAAATTTGTTTTGGTATTCGACCATTTTAAAAATGAACTACACCTCCTTCAGTTTTCTACAAATAATAACCCTATTGATATAAAAGAAACAAATGCAATTCTCGATTTACTTCGGGTGACCGATACGCCGATGTTTAGTTTCAAAAAAACAGGGGCAGAAACTTCTCCGTTAAAGGATGAGGATTTTAAGAAAATGGTAGAGACCGGAATTGCTCATTGCCAGCGAGGAGATGTCTTTCAGGTCGTCTTATCCCGATCGTTTCAACAACCTTTCCTCGGTGATGATTTTTGTGTGTACCGCACCTTGAGAAGTATTAATCCGTCGCCTTATTTATTTTATTTTGATTATGGTAGTTTCCGGTTGATGGGTTCTTCTCCTGAATCCCAAATTCAGATCACCGACCAGGCTGCCGCTATCAATCCAATTGCCGGGACGGTGCGCCGCTCCGATGACTTGCAGGAAGATCAGGCGAGAGCCACCCACCTCAAAAATGATCCCAAGGAAAATGCAGAACATGTTATGCTGGTCGATCTCGCCAGAAATGATCTGAGCAAACACGCCGATAAAGTAGCCGTAGATGTCTATGCAGAAATTCAATATTTTTCTCATGTCATTCACATGGTTAGCAAAGTTAGTGGTCAGTTATCTCCACAGCAGGAATCACTTCAGGTCTTTTCAGATACCTTCCCTGCCGGAACCCTTTCCGGTGCGCCCAAGTACCGTGCCCTTGAAATTATCCGAAACAACGAACCCAATGCCCGCAATTTTTACGGAGGAGCTATTGGTTTCCTCGGATTCGACAGGACTATCAATCACGCCATTCTCATCCGTTCTGTTTTAAGTAAAAATAACACATTGGTTTACCAGGCTGGGGCGGGAATTGTTGTGGACAGCCAACCCCAAAAAGAACTGGAAGAAGTCAATAACAAGGTAGCTGCCCTACGCAAAGCTATTCAAAAAGCCCATGTCTTATGAATAAAATATTAGTATTAGACAATTACGATAGTTTTACATATAACTTAGTTTACTTGCTTCGGGTTGAAAAAATTCCGCACGAGGTCATTCGCAACGATAAAATTTCGCCGGAAGCGGCGGCGCAATATTCTGGGATCATTTTATCCCCTGGTCCGGGCATTCCGGAGGAAGCTGGCAACATGCCGGAAATCATCCGTTACTGTGCGGGGAAAATTCCCATCCTTGGTATCTGCCTTGGTCATCAGGCAATTGCAGAATACGCTGGCGGAACTCTCAACAATCTTTCCAAGGTTTATCATGGCATTCAAACAAAAATTTTTCAAATATCAGATTCTCCTGTATTGGAAACAATGCTCCCACAGTTTGATGCAGGTCGTTATCACTCCTGGGCGGTGGATAAAACTTCTCTGCCTCCAACCCTGAAAGTTACAGCGGAAGATGAAACCGGGTGCATCATGGCTTTAGAGCACACAGATTATCCACTGTACGGATTGCAGTTTCATCCAGAGAGTATCCTTACACCACAGGGGAATATTTTGATATATAATTTTATTAAAATTTGTAAAACATATAAAAATGCGAAATATACTAGAACATCTGTTTAACTACGGGACATTTTCGAGGAAGGAAGCCAAAGAAGTATTGGCCAAAGTAGCATCGGGAAAATTTCCACCCACGCAAGTTAGTGCTTTTCTTTCTGTTTTTAGAATGCGGAATATAACCGTGGAAGAACTGAGTGGTTTTCGGGATTATCTTTTGGAGGAATGCCGGGCTATTGATTTATCTGAATTTGACCCGGTGGATTTGTGTGGAACGGGAGGAGATGGAAAAGATACTTTTAACATCAGTACCCTCGCTTCTTTTGTGGCAGCCGGGGCAGGTGTGAAAGTGGCCAAGCACGGCAATCACGGAGTGAGTTCCGCCTGTGGTTCTTCTGATGTATTGAAATATTTGGGATATAATTTTACGAACGATGTAGACATTCTAAAAAAACAAATAGATGAGGCAGGCATCTGTTTTCTGCATGCGCCACTTTTTCATCCTGCTATGAAAAACGTCGCACCCGTTCGGAGAGAAATTGGTATCCGTACTTTTTTCAATATGCTTGGCCCCATGGTCAATCCTGCGTTTCCCCAACGACAAATGGTCGGTGTATTCTCCCGTCAGTTGCAGCGATATTATAAATATATTTATCAGCAGGAAGATAAATCTTATCGAATTTTGCACGGACTGGACGGCTACGACGAAGTCAGCCTGACTGGAGGAACCCAAATCATTCAGCCCGACAGAGAATTTATTTTACAACCCGAACAGGTAGGTTATAAAAAGATCACCCCCGATAGTTTGCATGGTGGAAAAGATGTTCCGGCATCTGCGGCTATCTTTCTTAAAATTTTAAAAGGAAAAGGCACTCTTGAACAAAACGCCGTTGTCTCCATCAATGCAGCTCTGGCTATTCAGTGTTGTTTGCTCAACCTTTCCCTTGAAGATGCCCTTGCCAAAGCAAAGGAATCCCTCAACAGCAGGAAGGCATTCCAAACTTTTGAAACCTTACTTTCTCTAAATTAAAAACAATACTTCATGAATATTTTAAATAAAATTATAAACTACAAGAAAAAAGAGGTCGCTGAAAAAGCACAACTTTATCCTATTCCTCTTCTGGAAAAAAGTCTTTTTTTTGAAACGCCCTGCCTTTCCCTGCGGCACTACCTCACCGAAAAAAACAAGTTGGGTATCATTGCAGAGATTAAGCGAAAAGCACCTAGTAGCGGAACGCTCCAAAGTCGGGTAGATATTCAAAAAACAAGTATTGGTTATATGCAGGCAGGTGCCGCTGCGCTGTCTATTTTGACAGACAAACATTTTTTTGGCGGAGGCCGGAAAGATTTGATGACGGCCCGGAAATTTAATTTTTGCCCGATACTGAGAAAGGATTTTATCCTGGAAGAATATCAGGTGGTGGAAACCAAAAGTTTTGGGGCAGATGTTTGCCTGCTCATTGCCGATGCCCTTACACCGGAAAAATGTCAATCGCTGGCCGCACTGGCTCAGGATCTTGGACTGGAAGTTTTACTGGAGGTGCGTACCAAAGAACAGGTCAACAATTATTTGAATGATCATATTGATCTGGTTGGAATTAATAACCGGGACTTAAATGATTTTTCGGTGGAGATCCATCGCAGTCTGGAAGTCGGGGCGTCTGTTCCACCGGGAATGATCAAAGTGAGTGAAAGCGGAATAACAGAAGCGGCTCAAATTCAACAATTGAAAGCGGCTGGTTTTCATGGTTTCTTAATTGGTTCGCATTTTATGAAACAACTCGACCCGGTTTTGGCTTGCCGAAATTTAGTGGACGAACTTGAAGTGAATTTAGTATGCAGCTAAAAATATGCGGTTTAAAATACCCGGACAATATTTTAGAGGTGGCCA
This sequence comes from Saprospiraceae bacterium, assembly GCA_020629915.1. Taxonomy (GTDB): domain Bacteria; phylum Bacteroidota; class Bacteroidia; order Chitinophagales; family Saprospiraceae; genus JAHDCK01. The sequence continues at coordinate 11,084 of JAHDCK010000066.1, read as the reverse complement.
AACATTCGCCCGACTATCTCGGATTTATTTTTTATAAAAAATCAAAACGATATGTCGGAACAGATTTTAAATTGCCTAAAGAGATAACAAATAATCCTATTAAAAAAGTGGGTGTTTTTGTGAATGAAACAGCAGAACAAGTCTTGCAAATCTGCCAAAAATATCAGTTGGATTTTGCCCAGCTCCACGGAAACGAATCGGAGGAAACATTAAGACAAATCAAAATGAATCATATTGGAACCATAAAGGTATTTCATGTAGATGATTCATTTGATTTTAGGACGATGAAGCCATTTCTATCTTTTGCAGATATGTTTTTACTGGATACAAAGTGTCCGGGCTATGGCGGGAGCGGGCAAAAATTCAACTGGAAAATACTGGATAATTACCCTTTTCAAAAACACTTTTTACTCAGTGGCGGAATTGGCCCGGAAGATATATCTACTATCTGCCAATGGAATCATACTCATTTATTGGGTGTAGATGTCAACAGTCAGGTGGAACAAGCACCGGGATTAAAAGATTTAAACAAAATAAATAAATTAAAAATATGAGTACTCAATATCAAATAGACGAAGAAGGATTTTACGGAGAATTTGGCGGTGCCTTTATCCCTGAAATGCTCTACCCCAACATCCATGAATTGCAGCAACAATACTTGAATATTCTGAATGAGGAAGATTTCAAAGCAGAACTTAACGTTTTACTCCGGGATTATGTGGGCCGACCCACGCCTTTATATCATGCTACGAAGCTAAGCAAACATTTTAATACAAACATATACTTAAAAAGAGAAGATCTTTGCCACACCGGGGCTCACAAAATCAACAACGCCCTTGGTCAGGTACTCCTCGCCAAACGCCTTGGCAAAAATCGAATCATTGCGGAAACCGGAGCCGGACAACACGGCGTTGCCACAGCAACGGCTTGCGCTGTCACCGGGTTGCCCTGTGTTATTTATATGGGCGCAAAGGACATTCAACGCCAGGCCCCCAATGTGGCACGCATGAAATTATTGGGTGCAGAAGTCGTTGCAGTTCATAGTGGAAGTCAAACGCTCAAGGATGCCACCAACGAGGCCATTCGCGATTGGATCAATCATCCACAGGATACACATTACATCATTGGATCAGCTATTGGCCCACATCCTTACCCCGATTTAGTCGCCCGACTTCAAGCTGTTATTAGTGAAGAAATGAAAACTCAAATGCAGGGCAATCCCGATTATATCATCGCTTGTGTAGGTGGAGGAAGCAATGCTATAGGCGCATTTTATCATTATATTAATGATTTAGATGTAAAATTAATTGGTGTGGAAGCGGCTGGTTTTGGAGTTGGTACCAATAAAACAGCCGCTACTTTACAACTGGGAAGCACCGGGGTGCTTCACGCCTGCATGACCAAAATTCTACAAACCACCGACGGGCAAGTCATCGAGCCGCACAGTATTTCTGCCGGACTGGATTATCCGGGTATCGGACCACAACATGCTCACTTAGATAAAACAAAAAGAGTTCTATATAAAAGTGTAACAGATGAAGAAGCGTTACAGGCCGCCTATCGCTTATCGCAAATAGAAGGTATCATCCCTGCTTTGGAATCTGCCCATGCGCTTGCTTTCCTTGAAAAACAAACTTTCCTCCCTTCCGATCGGGTTGTGGTAAATCTAAGCGGACGAGGAGATAAAGATTTAGATGTTTTTATTAAAAATAGATAAATTTTAATTACAATGAATTTAGAACAAGTTTTTAATTTTAAAAAAAATAATTTGCTGAATATCTACTGCACAGCAGGCTACCCCAACCTGAAAGATCTGCCCACTGTGTTAAAAGCTTTGCACGAGGCCGAAGTGGATATGGTGGAAATCGGGATTCCCTACTCTGATCCGTTAAGTGATGGTCCAACAATTCAGGCCAGTAATTCCCGTGCCTTGAAAAACGGGATCACGCTCAAACGCATTTTTGATCAGTTGGAACAACATCCGGTTCCCATTGCCAAAATCATGATGGGTTATTTCAATTCCGTTTTTCAGTTTGGAATAGAACGATTTTGTCGGCGATGCCAAGAGGTGGGCGTAAGTGCTGTTATCCTTCCCGATCTTCCCCTTGAAATTTTTATTAAAAAATATAAAAAAACATTTGATGACTTTGGGTTGAGTATGATTTTTTTAATTACGCCTGAAACCTCGGAGGAACGCATCCGGCAAATTGATCAACTGAGCACATCCTTCATTTACGCTGTCAGTCAATCCGGAACGACAGGTAAAACACAGGGGTTGGAATTTACCCGTACCTTTTTAGGTAAAATAAAAAATATGAATTTAAAAAATCCGATTATGATGGGGTTCAGTATCAGCCAGCCGGAAGATCTAACACTCGTTCACCAATACGTCAACGGAGCTATCATTGGCAGTGCTTTTATTCGCCAAATTGAAAAAAGCACGGATCTAAAAAAAGATATTACTTCTTTTATTCAACACATCACACAAAAACAATTCGCATGATCATTCAATTAAAAAATAATATTGATAAAAAAACCATTGATGGCATTTATCACGATCTCGGAACATTGGACATTCCGGTTTATCCCGTCCGAACGGGAAATGGTCACTATCTCGTTTGTACGCCTAAGCAGGAATTTGATATACGAAAAATTGGTCAATTAAAAGGCGTGGCAGATGTCCACCGGGTAAGTGGGCCGCACAAACTCGTTAACGCCCAATGGAAAGTCGGTTCTACCAAAATTGATTTTGGAAATGGCCTGGCCATAGGAGGAAAAGACCTCGCTGTCATGGCCGGGCCTTGTAGCATCGAAGGAGAGGAACAAGTAAAAAGCACTGTGGAGCAATTAGTAAAAAACGGGGTCAAATTTATGAGAGGCGGTGTTTATAAACCCCGCACCAGTCCCTACAGTTTTCGGGGATTGGGAATGGACGGATTAAAAATGTTGCATCGGCACTGTGCCGCCAATGGGATCAAAATTGTTACGGAGGTGATGGAAAAGGAACAGATAGAACCCATGTTGCCCTATGTGGATATTTTTCAGGTGGGCGCACGCAATGCTCAAAATTTTAATCTGCTCGAAGCATTGGGTAAGATTGATAAACCCGTTTTAATAAAACGGGGCATTAGCGGGACTATTGATGAGTTGCTACACTCTGCGGAGTACATTTTTAAAAATGGTAACGAACAACTCCTGCTCTGTGAACGTGGAATCCGAACTTTTGAAAAAGCATATCGCAACACCCTCGATCTCAATGCCGTCCCAATTCTAAAGGAAAAATCTCACTTACCAGTCATCGTCGATCCTTCTCATGGTATTGGCATCCGGGAGCATGTCATCACGATGGCACTCGCCGGAATTGCCGCAGGTGCAGATGGTATTTTGATGGAAATTCACGAATGCCCGGATCAGGCAGCGACGGATGCCAAACAAACAATTGACTATGCTTCCTTCCATACTTTTATGGAAAAAGCCAACGCTTTACATGCTTTAATTAGAAATTGATGATATAGATTTGCACAACTAAAATTTTCCCTTTACCTTGCGGTCAATATGTGGAATAATAATTTACATCATCATTTTCATTCAAACACTCAGGTGTAATGGAAGTGATGTATTTGTAATTTTAATTATAAAAAATCTAAACCCGCCTGAGTAATCTGGCGGGTTTTTTATTTTCTATCCTTTCAGTTTACTCAGGCTTTAATGAAATATATTTAAAATGAGTAAACTTAAAATTGCCATTCAAAAATCGGGACGGCTAAGTGAAAAATCCCTTTCCCTGCTCAAAGAAAGTGGCATTTCCCTTTCCAACGGCACCCGCAAGCTCAAAAGCGTCGCCCGCAATTTTCCGTTAGAAGTTCTCTTCCTCCGCAACAGCGATATTCCAAAATACGTAGAACAGGGCGTAGCAGATGTTGGAATCATAGGCGAAAATGTTTTATGGGAAAAAAAGAGCATTGTAGAAAATCGAATGCCACTTGGTTTTGCCAAATGTCGAATGTGCCTGGCCGTTCCTCGTGGCATGGATTATCCCGGTATCGAATATTTTCAGGGCAAAACGGTAGCGACGAGTTATCCCAATATTTTAAAAAAATATTTTACGAAGAACAATATAAAAGCCGAAGTAGAAACCATCAACGGTAGCGTGGAAATTGCACCTGGTATTGGATTGGCTGCGGGAATTTTTGATATAGTCAGCACGGGAAGTACGCTTTTGGTCAATGGATTACAGGAAGTAGAAACCGTCCTCAAAAGTCAGGCGACCCTGATCGCCACGCCCAATCTTCCCGAAGAAAAAAATGCCCTTCTCGACAAACTCATCTTCCGCATCAAGGCCCTGCAAACCGCCAAATCCAATAAATACATATTATTAAATGCGCCAAATGATGCCATCGAAGCCATTTCCAATGTCCTGCCCGGCATGAAAAGTCCGACCGTTTTGCCTTTGGCTGAAGCGGGTTGGAGTAGTCTGCATTCTGTTGTTAATGAGGATAATTTCTGGGAAGTCATCGATCAGTTAAAACAACTGGGCGCAGAAGGTATTCTCGTTATTCCTATAGAAAAAATGATTGTATAAAATTAACATTATTATAATATGAAAATTATAAAATATCCCGCCCCGGAAAACTGGTCTAACTTAATACAACGGCCAGCACTAAATGCTTCGCAACTTCAGGAGCGGGTACAGGACATTATGGAAACCGTTCGGCAAAAAAAAGATGCTGGTATCCGTCAACTCACGCAAGCCATTGACGGAGTTAATTTGGAAAATTTCAAAGTAACCGAAGCTGAAATCAACGAAGCATCAAAAGCCATTTCTGAAGAACTGAAATCCGCCATTCAGATAGCCAAAAGAAATATCACTCGTTTTCACAGAGAACAAATTCAGCAAAAAAATATAATAGAAACGATGCCTGGTGTTCAGTGTTGGCGACAACAAGTGCCGATTGAAAAAGTTGGACTTTACATTCCCGGCGGATCGGCGCCCTTGTTTTCTTCTCTGCTTATGTTAGGCATTCCAGCACAACTCGCTGCCTGCCCGGAGATCATTGTCTGTACGCCTCCCGGCAAAGATGGAAATATATCTCCGGTGATTTTATACACGGCTAATTTATTAAACATTAAAAATATATTTAAAATTGGCGGAGCGCAAGCCATTGCAGCCATGACCTACGGGACGGAAAGTGTTCCCAAAGTTGATAAACTGTTTGGTCCGGGCAACCAATACGTCACTGAAGCCAAGGAACAGGCCCAAAGGGCAGGCACGGTGATTGATATGCCTGCCGGTCCCAGCGAAGTGCTGGTCATTGCGGATGAATCGAGTCACCCGGCCTTCGTGGCGGCGGATTTGCTTTCCCAGGCCGAGCATGGCGCAGACAGTCAGGTGATTTTGGTAACAGATTCAGAAAGGATTTTAGAGGGTGTTCTAAAAGAAATTCGTATTCAAATAAAAAAATTGCCCAGGGAAGCCGTAGCAGAAAAAGCCCTTGAAAACAGTAAAGCCATTCTGCTTCCATCTCTGGAAACCTGTTTGCAGTTTAGCAATCAGTATGCTCCAGAGCACCTGATCATCGCTACTCAGGAACCGCTTTCACTCGCCCAAAATGTACGTAATGCAGGATCGGTTTTCCTCGGGCAATTCACCTGTGAAAGTGCCGGGGATTATGCCAGCGGAACCAATCACACCTTACCCACCAATCAATATGCCCGGCAATACTCTGGTGTCTCGCTGGATAGTTTTGTAAAACAAATTACTTTTCAACAAATATCTAAAACAGGCATTCAAAACATCGGGCCAGCTATTGAAGTCATGGCGGAAGCGGAAGGTTTACAAGCCCACAAAAATGCGGTGTCTATTCGATTAGCAGCTATCAAAAACGAAAAAAATGTTTGATTTAAATAATATTGTACGCAAAAATATATTAAAACTCTCTCCTTATTCCAGCGCACGGGATGAATTTAAAGGGAAGGGAAGTATTTTTTTGGATGCTAATGAAAATCCTTTCGGGCACCTTAATCGCTATCCCGATCCTCGGCAAAAAGTACTCAAGGAAAAACTGAGTGCGGTAAAAAATATCCCGGCTGAAAATATTTTTATTGGTAATGGAAGCGATGAAGCGATTGATCTTTTATTTCGGATTTTTTGTGAACCAGGAAAAGACAAAGCCCTAACCTTTGGTCCGACCTATGGAATGTATCAGGTTAGCGCAGATATTAATGATGTGGAATTGATCCAAATTCCCTTGAACGATCAATTTGATTTAGATGAAAGCAGTATAGAAAATATTTCCAATATAGAAAATTTAAAACTGATTTTTCTCTGTTCTCCCAATAACCCGACTGGGAATTGTTTTAATAAAAATTATATTTTAAAAATCTTAAAAACCTTTAAAGGCATAGTCGTCATAGATGAAGCCTATGCCGATTTTAGTGATGCTTCTTCCTGGAAAGAACAGATCAATACATTCCCCAATCTAATCGTTTTACAAACCATGAGTAAAGCCTGGGGACTGGCAGCGGCCCGGGTGGGTATGGCTTTCGCTACCACCGAAATACTCGCTTTTTTTAATAAAGTAAAACCACCTTACAATGTCAGTCAGCCCAATCAGGATGCAGCAATTGCCGCATTAAGTAATTTTGATTTTTATAATAAAAATATTCGTATTCTAAAAAAAGAAAAAGTCCTACTCAAAGAAAAATTGGAGGCACTGCTTCAGGTCATTCAGGTATTTCCTTCCGAAGCCAATTTTTTCCTGGTGAAAATGGAAGATGCTCCCGGAATTTATCAAACCTTATGTCAAATCGGAATCATCACCCGAAACCGAAGCCAGTTGGTTCACAATTGCCTCAGGGTTTCTATTGGGACGCCAGAAGAAAATAAGGAACTTATTAATACATTAAAAAACATAAAAACAATTTCTATATGAAAAAAGTGCTATTCATAGATCGGGATGGAACGCTCGTCATTGAACCTCCGATCGATTATCAGTTAGACAGCCTCGAAAAGCTGGAATTTTACCCGGAAGTCTTTCAGTATCTTTCCCGTATTGTCCGGGAAATGGATTTTGAATTGGTCATGGTCACCAATCAGGATGGCCTGGGAACGGATTCCTTTCCCGAAGAAACTTTCTGGCCCGCTCATAATAAAATGCTCAAAGCATTTGAGAATGAAAATATATTTTTTAGTGAAATATTAATTGACCGAAGCTTTCCGGAAGACAATGCTCCGACAAGAAAACCCCGCACCGGATTAGTAGATAAATTCAGAAATGAACTATACGATATAAAAAACTCTTTTGTAATTGGCGATCGAAAAACGGATATCCAACTGGCAACCAATCTCGGTTGTTCCGGCATTTACCTCAACTCTGATAATTGTGAAGAAGCGGCCCTTATTACCACTTCCTGGAAAGAAATATATGAATTTTTAAAAGAAAAAAACCGAATAGCAGAAATAACCCGCAGAACTTCTGAGACCGATATTTATATTAAAATAAACCTCAATGGCTCTGGTCAAAAGAACATCCAAACTGGCCTTCCCTTTTTTGATCACATGCTCGAACAGCTCGTCCGACACGGACAAATTGACCTCGACATACAAGTAAACGGCGACCTTGAAATTGACGAACACCACACCATCGAAGATACGGCTCTGGCACTTGGCGAGGCTTTCCGCAAAGCACTCGGCAGCAAAAAAGGCATTGAACGATACGGGTTTTTATTGCCGATGGATGACTGTCTGGCTCAGGTGGCAATCGATTTTGGCGGCCGGCCGTGGCTGGTTTGGGAAGCCAATTTTAAACGGGAAAAAATTGGCGATATGCCTACAGAAATGTTTTTCCATTTTTTCAAGTCCTTCAGCGATACCGCCAAATGCAACCTCAATATCAAGGCAGAAGGTACCAACGAACACCACAAGATCGAATCCATTTTCAAGGCTTGGGCCAGAGCGATCAAAATGGCGGTTCAGCAAAACAATAATTTTTCCATTCCAAGTACAAAAGGCATTTTATGATTGCCATTATAAAATACAATGCCGGAAATGCGACTTCGGTCAGTCATGCCCTCCGGAGACTGGGTGGAACGTATAAAATTACCGACCGTCCAGAAGAAATTGAAGCAGCAGACAAGGTCATTTTTCCCGGTGTGGGTGAGGCTAGTTCGGCGATGAATTACCTGAAAAAAACTGGTTTGGATCAAACCATCCGCCGATTGCAACAGCCCGTGTTGGGCATTTGTCTTGGCCTTCAATTGCTCTGCCGGAAAAGCGAAGAAAATGACACGGAATGCCTCGGCATTTTTGATACGGATGTTCGGCGATTCCCGGCAAAAGGAATTATACCACATATCGGATGGAACAGCCTGGAAAATATACGTGGAAATTTAATGGATGGAATCACTCAGGAATCAGATGTTTATTTTGTCCATAGTTATTATGCCGAGTTATCTGAACAGACGAAAGCGACCTGCTCCTATTTGCTTCCTTTTAGTGCGGTTTTGCAAAAAGATAATTTTTATGCCACCCAATTTCATCCGGAAAAATCGGGCGCAGTTGGGCAAGGTATTTTAGAAAATTTTTTGAAAATAATACTTCGGTAAAAAGTAAGTGCTGGTTGAAGTCAGGTTGTGACTTGAAGTCGCAACCTGACCGTAGACATTGAAGTCGTGGCTGGCCGCTGAATGTCATCAACTTAGCACAACATTTCTTGTCAGGCGGGGACGCCTGACAAGGCATTTTCCCCGTCCTGTCAGGTGTCTCGCCTGACGGAAACCTAAGCGAAAATGCTTAAGTTGATGACATTCGGTTGGCCGCCACAACCTCAATAATTTTTTCTCAAAGTATTTTAAAAATATAATATGAAAATAATTCCTGCAATTGACCTCATCGAAGGAAAATGCGTCCGGCTCACGCAGGGCGATTACAATCAAAAGAAAATTTACAACGAAGATCCGATTGAAGTAGCGAAGACTTTTGAAGATAATGGTATCCGGTATTTACACCTCGTCGATCTTGATGGAGCGAAGGTTGGCAAAATTATAAATCAGGATATTTTATATAAAATTGCGACGCATACAAATCTAATCATTGATTTTGGTGGCGGCCTGAAAACGGAGGAAGATCTCAACATTGCCTTTGAAAACGGAGCCACTCAGGTTACAGGCGGAAGTATTGCAGTGCAACAACCGGAGGTTTTTTCTGGTTGGTTAGAAAAATATGGTCCAGAAAAAATCATCCTGGGTGCAGATTGTAAAAATCAAAAAATCGCCGTTAACGGATGGCAGGAAACAACCGAACTCGATGTGTTTTCCTATATTCAAGCTTACGAGAAAAAGGGCATTCAAAATGTAATTTGTACGGATATTTCTGTGGATGGAATGCTAAGTGGCCCGGCGATTAATTTATATAAAAATATTTTATCTGAAACCAAGATCAATTTAATTGCTAGTGGAGGCGTTAGTCAGTTATCCGATATTTTTGAATTAGAAAAAATCGGATGCTTTGGTGTCATCATTGGAAAAGCTATTTATGAAAATAAAATTTCTCTCAACGAACTCAGTAAAATATGCTCAAAAAACGTATAATTCCTTGTCTTGATATTAAAAACGGGCGAACGGTGAAAGGAGTCAATTTCGTCAATATTATTGATGCCGGTGATCCGGTGGAACTCGCTTGTCGTTATGTAGAAGAAGGAGCCGACGAACTTGTGTTCTTGGATATAACGGCGACCATCGAAAGGAGAAAAACCCTCCTTCCCTTAGTAGAGCGTATTGCAGAAAACATTAATATTCCCTTCACCGTAGGCGGTGGGATCAAGTCAGTGGAAGATGCCAAGCTCCTTATCCGGGCCGGAGCGGATAAGGTCAGTGTCAATTCTTCTGCTGTGCAACACCCGGAACTCATTCGGCAGTTGGCCGGAGAATTGGGATCGCAGGCCGTTGTGGTGGCTATTGATACCAAGTTGGAAAATCATATTTGGGAAGTTTATATTCATGGGGGGCGCACTCGTGTTCCCCTTAAAACAGTAGAATGGGCCAAGGCCGTTTCTGCTCTGGGGGCGGGGGAGATTCTCCTTACTTCCATGAATAATGATGGCACTAAAAGCGGGTTTGCACTGGACATTACCAAAGCGGTCAGCGAGGCCGTTTCCATTCCGGTTATTGCCTCTGGCGGTGCGGGATCAGAAAAACATTTTGAGGACGTTTTTCAAAAGACCAGAGTTAGTGCCGCACTCGCAGCCAGTATTTTTCATTTTAATCAAATTCCGATTCCACAGTTAAAAAATTATTTAAAAAGTAAAAATATTCCCATACGATGAAAGTAGATTTTAATAAAAATTCGGACGGACTGGTTCCGGTTATCATTCAGCATTTTTTGACAGGCCAAGTGCTGATGTTGGGTTATATGAATGCTGAGGCACTGGAAAAAACAGAAAAGGAAAAAATCGTCACTTTTTATAGCAGAAGTAAAAAACGGCTTTGGACAAAAGGAGAAACCTCCGGCCATTTCTTGTCTGTAAAATCCATTTCTATAGATTGCGATCAGGATACCCTTTTAATCAAAGCCCAACCTAAAGGCCCGACTTGTCACCAAGGCACCTTTTCCTGTTTTGGAGTGGCAGAAACCAATGGATTTTTATACCAGTTGGAAGATATCATTCACAGTAGAATTGATAATAAAACAGAAAATTCTTATACATATAAACTATATAAAAAAGGCATCAATAAAGTCGCTCAAAAAGTGGGAGAGGAAGCCGTAGAGTTGGTTATTGAGGCCAAAGATAATGACGTTGATTTATTTAAAAATGAAGCCGCTGATTTGTTGTATCACTTCCTTGTTTTACTCAAGACAAAAAATTTCAAACTGGAAGAAATTGAGACTATTTTAAAGAGGAGGCATCAATAAAAAGCAGTTTTGACTTCCGACTGTTTAAATAATTCCAAAACTTCAAAATAATACTTACTGTGAACGCACACAACCCCAAAAATTCAAAAGTAACTCCCCGCTACCCAAAACCACCTCCATTAAATTACAGGCAAAAAACCCATGCAGCAGGGGAGTGCCCAATCCATTTATCAAA
>JAHDCK010000065.1 GCA_020629915.1 Saprospiraceae bacterium | reverse complement strand
GTTGGTCTTTGCAAAGCTTATCAAAAATCGGATACTCCTCTCCCGTTTCCAGATCATGAATGTAAAGGACGGTCTTGGTACGCACTCGTTTTACAAAGGCCAGTTTTTTTCCATCCTTAGAAATTTGCGGGCGAAAAGCACCACCGGGTCCTCCTGTAATATTTTCTACTTTTCCTTCTTCCCTGTCATATCTTTTTATAACGTATATTTGGCCATTTGGATCTTTATTGTATTGAAAATAACCGCCCGGCGTCATGTCCTCACTGAAGTAAACGTAGCGACCGTCTGGCGAGATGCTCGGTTCATTCACATCCTGCTGATCGTTTTTTCGCTTGGTGAGTTGCATTCCTGCTCCGCCTGTTTTGTGGTAGAGCCACATCTCCCCGGCACCGAGCGAGCGAGTGGAGGTGAAGTGTTTTTTAGCGATGATATAATCCGAATTGGGTACCCAAACCGCATTATTCACCAGTCGAAAATCCTCCTTAGTGATTTGTTTGGCATTTTGTCCGTCTGTATCCATTACCCAGATATTATCTCCGCCCCCTGCATCCGAGGTAAAGGAAATTTGTTTTCCATCCGGGCTAAATCGGGGATGCAATTCGTAGGGCAACCCCGTGCGAAGGGCTTCCGGTTTTCCTCCTGCCATGGACATTTTATAAATATCTCCCAACAGGTCAAAAACGATCCATTTTCCATCCGGGCTGACATCGAGATTCATCCAGGTTCCTTCATCTGTTTTAAACTCAATATCCTTGTGCGGATAAGGCGGATTAGAGACATCCCATTCCTTTTTTTCGTCTTTTTTTTGAGCAAAAACCAAGAGAGGAATGCCCAGAATGAACACAAACAAAAAACGCATATTAAATTTCATGTTATAAAAATTTTTGATTTTAACTGTTTTACCAAAATAAACCCTATAAAAGAATCGTTTTTCCTCACAAAATTAGCTTTCCCATTTTAGAATAAAAATAAAATATGCTTTGCAGCACAATTTTCTTTTCCTAATTTGAGCAGGCAAAACTTTCTTCACCTAAACTATTTTGTATGAAAAAAACACTTACACTATTATTTTTTGTGTTGTCAAGTTACGGGCTCTTGGCTCAAATTGTGCCTCGGTCTGTGAAAGCAGGCCTGTCCGTCTCCGGGAATATCCATCAAATTCGCCCCGTTTACCAATCCTCAATTTTCCAGTTTGAAACACAAAACTACAAAACAGGAAATGGATTTGGGTTGGGTTTTTTCCTGCAACACTATTTTTGTGAAAGGTTAAAAGGAGAAGTCCAGCTAAAAGGCTGGTACAATCAAATAGCGGTGACCCAATCCTTTAATACTATCGCCTTCAATGAAGCCATTAAATCTACCACTCAGGGAGTTTTAGAAGTTTCTCAAGTGAGTGCACAACTGCCTATCGGCGTTCACATTCATATTTTACCTAAATATCCTTTGTACATTAAAGCTGGTGGTTTTATAGAATATGTCCTTCATGAAAATAATCAATGGTCTTTTGAAGAGACCACTTTTTTTGATGACCATTTTCGCACCTATGATCCACCACTTCTGGAAACCGGTACCACAACTTTTGATCCCGATCCCTTTGACTGGGGACATTTTTTGGGATTTGGGCTGGAATGGAATCGCCTGCAACTTGAATTTTTATACCGTCGCATTAGCGCATTGGATTCTGATAAAACGGTTTTTCCTTTTGTGGATTCCAGAATTTTTTATGAATTACAATTTAAATACAACCTATTGCCTATGAAATCATAAAAACTTACATTTTTTTAAAACCCGACATTTTGCAATGGCAGAATGTCGGGTTTTTTTATTTATAATTTGATTTTTCAGCCAATTTGTCGGGATTCCTTCCTTTTTCTTTTGATGGATTCATTTTTGAATATTAGAAGGCAGAACACGTTCTTTTCCAACCTATACTCAAAACTTTCCTCCCGTTTTTTCTAAATTTTTAATTATTACATAATGAATTTTAATATAAACAAAAAACAACCCATCCCTCAGGAAAGTCAACAACCGGATCAGGAGCTATTGGATGATTATTCTAAAACGATTGTAAAAGTTGCGGAGGAGGTTAGTCCGGCCGTCGTGCATTTAAAGGTGAAAAAAGCGAATAGAAAGCGCAAGCGAGATCAAGGTTCGGGATCAGGATTCATTTTATCCCCGGAAGGATTTATTCTAACTAACAGCCATGTAGTCTCCGGAGCTAAATCCATTGAAGTAGCCACTCAGGATGGGTTTCATTTCAAAGGAACACTGGTCGGAGACGATCCCTTTACGGATATTGCGGTTTTGCGTATACATGGTGATAAACTTCCCACGGCTCCATTGGCGGATTCGGATAAGGTACGCGTAGGTGAAATCGCCATTGCCATTGGGAATCCTTATGGATTTGAATCTACGGTAACTGCCGGAGTGGTCAGTGCGTTAGGGCGGTCGCTTCGTTCCAGTACCGGACGCCTGATTGATGATGTCCTTCAAACGGATGCGGCTCTGAACCCGGGTAACTCTGGTGGACCACTGGTCAATTCAAGAGGACAAGTCATTGGAGTGAATACCGCTGTGATTCTGCCGGCCCAGGGATTGTGTTTTGCGGTGGCGGCTAATACGGCAGAGCATATTGCCAGCAAATTAATCATCAATGGAAAAGTCCGGCGAGCTTATATTGGTATAGGAGGGCAAGTAGTTGCCTTGTCCAATCGGTTTAGAAGTTTTCATGGTTTGGAGCAAAAGACGGGGCTGTTAATTGTGGAAACGGCCAGTCAGGGACCAGCCGAAAAAGCCGGATTAAAAAAGGGAGATGTCGTCATTGGGTATAATGATTTTTCCATTTCAAACATCAACCAGTTGCACCAACTCTTATCAGAAGAGCGAATTGGCAAAAAAGGCATTTTAGAAATTATAAGAAAAAACAATAAGATTTTACTGGATATAATACCTGGAGAATTAGGTAACTAAGCATAAATAATCTATATAATTTTTCTTAGTTTAAAATATTTTATGGTTGTTTCTCCATTTCTTTTGATCTTGATGCGTATTAGATTATTTTCACCTGAACGTAAAATTTTATATATCACTGAACTGGATAAGTTTCTCCATCGTCCGTTTATTTTTAAAATCTGATCTCCTTTTTTAATACCTGCTAGTTGAGCCGGGGAAGAAGGCAAGACCCGATCTATTACCAGAGGTTCCCCAAACTTCTTCCTTGGTTTCAAGACCAGACCGCTCATGTCGTATTCAAAAGGCTCCTTATAATATGAGTTCTTTTTTAAATATAATTTTTTATTAAAAAAATCTAAATAAACCGAAAAACGTCGGAGCAATTCCCCACCTATTATTCCTTCTCTTTGGTCTAAACCAGGAAGGATTAAAGAGGCCGTGTCTGATTGGAAGGAAGAAAGGACTTCGCGAAACTGAAAAGAACCTATTTGAATAAAAGGAATGCGTCCGACAGCACCCTGCAAATTTCCTCCCAATCCCCTACCCAATTCTCCAACGATAGATTTTTCCGGTGTTTGAATTTCGGAGTTTTCATCCACTAAAAAAAGTAAAGCGGTGCTGGCGCCGGAATCCAGTAAAAAATTCTTTTCTATCAATGTTCCTTCCTCATTCAACACCAGCCCTTCGATGGCCATTTTTTGGTTGGACAATTTCAAGTCGATTGGTTGATAAGAACGCAGTTTTCTGTTTTTAAAATATTTTCTATCGTATAAAATTAATTCCTCTCCGATGTAATTTATTTTTACAATGTAGCGTTGAAAAATTTCCGTCCCCAGAATTCCCTGAATTTTTACTCCTAAAAAATCATTAAAATTTAATATATCCTCTTCTAATACAATGAATGATTTTCGAATTCCTTTCAGGCCCCGAATAAAAAAATTGACATTCCTAACGATATGTGCGGTGATTTCCATTCTTCGATCCGCCCCCAGAATTGTCACTTCTCTCTCGTACTCCAAACCCAACACATCTACAATATTTTTATCAGTCAGAAGATTATACTTACTGCCTGTATCCAGAATAAATCGACCGGGAACAGAATCATTCAACATTAAATCTAATACGATTAAATTATTTTCAAGTGTAAAGGGAATGCGCAATTTTTTCTTTCCGGGCGGGAGTTCTAAACCAAAAGCCTGCGCAATGCCAATTGAAGGAATCAAGCATAAAATAAATACAACAAAATAAATAATATATTTATTAAATATCAAATAATATTCTTTTTATACACGGATGAAAATCAACGCACATTTGCTTTGGCAATTTGTTTGGCAAAAAAACCAGGGAAAAAACGCTTGATATACACGGCATAGGATTTAGGGCCAATCCATGCTTCTCTTTTTTCTTTTGCTACAATCTTTAATACTTTTTTTGCAAATGTATCCACTTTCATTCCCGACTCAAATGCCTTATCAATATATCCCTGTTGGGTTCCATCACCCAGCAAGGCTCTTTTCGACAATTCCGTTTGTATATAACCTGCACATATAATTGTAATTTTAATAGAAGTTTCTGCCAACTCTGCCCGAAGTGTATCAAAAAATCCATGAAGCGCATGTTTTGAAGCAGCGTAGGAGGAGCGGTACGGCGCACCAAATTTTCCGGTCAGGCTGCTGTTCACCACGATATGCCCCAGATCGTGGACCATCATATTGGGAAGCACCGCTTTAGTGAGCGCAATTGTTCCGATATAATTAATATTCATTATTTTTCTATCTACATCTATAGAAGTATCTTTGGCCAGAGATCGCTGACCAATTCCGGCATTATTTATCAGGTAATCTATTTTACCAAATTGCTGAAGCACCTGATCTACTTTAGCTGGAAAGGTTTGTGGTTGTTCCAAATCAAGTGGCAGTAATAAGATGCTCTTTGCCCCTTCACAACCAAAGGCTACTCGCTCTAATTCGGGTTCTCTTCTTGCGGAAAGGACTAATCTTGCTCCGCTCCTGGCCCAGGCTTTCGCCAGTCCTTCGCCTATTCCAGAGGAAGCCCCGGTTATCCACACCACCTTATTTTCAAATTTTTTCATATAGAATAAAAAATATTTTTATTTTTTACTAGTAAAAATTTTACCTAGAAACAAGATAAAAATCAATCCCAAAAGCAGGAAAGTGACCCTTAAAAAATTCTTCGGAAATTCTATTAAATACTGACTAATTGGAGCATCATTTCCCACTAACACAAACCCACTCCAAAGATAAGGATTTTCTGAACCCTTGGGCGCATTATCCAAAAAATCCAGTTTGGCCTTTTGCAATGCGACATCTTTGTCCAATCCATCATTTAAATTATTATAAAATTTTTCCATAATATCAAAAGTTGATTTATCAGAAACCGGCCAAAGGGACATCAATATATTTGGACATCCGGCGTAGGAAAATCCATTGGCCAGACTGACGACACCCTCCCCACTCTGATAGGTTCCGATACCACTTTGGCAAGCGCTCAACGTCACTAGTTCTGCATTGATTTTTTGCCCATACAATTCGTAAACATATAATCTTCCATCATCTACTTTTCCAGTATCCGGACTAAAGACAAGATTGGAATAAAAAGGATTTTCATAATTAATATCTGTATGTGTTGCCAGGTGAATGATTTTATAATTTGCAGCTTTGCTTTTAAAAAGTGTTTCGGTGGCTTTATCTTCTATGAAAAAATGTCCGTGCATTCGTCGCCCCAGGTCTTTTGCTTCCTTTTTTGCAAAAGGTAAATCCGGCAGATCCCAGGCTTTAAAATCAGGGGCTAAACTCATAAATTTCTGAGAAGAATTGCCTTTACTTTTATTTAAAAAATTATAATACAAAGAAGCGGAGTAATTATAACAAACCGGATTTGAGCGAACCAAATAGGGTAAATTTTTGAATGAAACAGCGGGTTCTGTCTTCTCGGTCAACAATAACTCAAAAGGTAAAAAATTGAGATGTTTATCTGGTACAATTATTAATTTTTTATTGATTATTTTCTCATGTAAAGGCTCTAACAAAATCCGAAACCAATCTCTACCTTCCCTTGCCCAGGCATCAGCACTCCCGTCTTCCAGAATTTTTTGAAGGTTTTTCACTTTTTCATCCAGATTAAATATATAAGATTTTTTTCTAAACCATACCTGATCTTTTTCAATTCCAATAACGTAACAGAAAGAGTCTACCAGAAAATACTGAATCATCAATTCATGGTCTTGAAGTGTTTTTTGCAAATCGTCAAGAGGAACCGTTACATCTTTACATCTAAAATTATAATATTCTTTATACTCTTTTTTTATTTGTTGATACAACTCCTCATAGCGAGCGGAAAGTGCCTCAATTTTATTTTGATATTTGGCTACTCTTTCCGTATCAGCATCGTTTCCCTTGGATTCCCTTTCCAGAAGCAATTCCTGTTTGTTGAAGGATAATTCCATTTTTAATTTTTGTTCCAACGCCAAAACTGTATCCGGTACATTGAATAAGGTTTCTGCTTTTAACCCCTGCAATCCTTCCAGTAAAATCAATCCCTTTCCGGATTCCGCAAACCCAAATGCCTGTTCCAGATATTTTTCATTTCCGGTTTGCTCATATAAATCAATGGCCACCTGAAATCCAATTTCGTATAATTTCCGGGCTTCCTTTGACAAATCATATTTTGAAGCTTCACGTATATAAGTTTTTCTTATTTCATAAACTAATTCTTTTCCTTTTTTAGCGATTTGCAAGGCTCTTTCCAAATCTTCCTGGCCCCTGGCTTGCTCCTTCAGAAAAGTTACTTTTGCCCGATAAATTTCCAGCAGGTTAAAAGGGAAAAGAATATATTTAAAATCAGGTATTGTATTTTCTCTTTCAAAAGTCCCTTTTTCCAAACAAGCTGCTTCCGCCAAATTCACATAATAAAAAAAACTATCTCTTTGAGTTGCAGCACGGGCATGATCACTCAGATACAGGTAAGCCTCCACTACAAAATTGTGTCCTTCCTCATGAAAACCCTTCATTCTTTCCAATCCTCCTTTCATAAAATCTTTTGCAATATCCAGATTCCCAAGTTTCAAATGGGCGGTTCCCACATCGACCATGGCCTCTCCTACCCTGACGCTCTCTGCCTCCAAATCCCCTTTTAGAATGTCGTAGGCCTTCTGGTACCCATGTAGACTTTTTTTATAATTTTTATTATAATAATTTACATACCCAACCGTTGTCCAGTATTCTGCTTCAATCCAGGGGGCTGGATTTTTATCCAGAATAGGAGCCCCTTTCTCCAGAATGGCAAGGGCTTTTTCTGGCTGATCCCGGCTGACCCAAAGGACGGCAATATTTTGATAAGCTGTAGCATTATTTGGATGGGTCGGACCAACGGATTTGGAACGAATTTCAAGGTCTCTTTCATAGCATTCCAAAGCCTGTTCATAATGCCGTTTAGCCAAATAAATATTTCCTATTGTATTATAAATATCTGCCAGATACGGATGATTGGCCCCCTGAAGTTTTTTACGGATATCCAGAGCCTGTTGATAATTATCCAAAGCCTTATCAAAATATCCTTTTATCTCGTATATTAATCCTATATTATACAAAGAGCGGGCTACCAGCAAATGCTCCGCCCCCAGTTCCTTGATTCTAATATCATAAGCCACCAGATAATATTCCAAAGCCTGTTCCATATCGTATTTATAAAAATAAATAACACCAATATTCTCATAAATAGAACTAAATATATTGGCTCCGGCATTTTCTTTTCTGGCTTTTTCTAATGCTTTTTCAAAGGCATTCAAAGCTAAATCATATTCTCCTTTTTTAATATAAATATTTCCTCTTCTCGTATACAAGCGCGCAACTCCTTCTTTCATATTTTCCTCATGTTCAGTATAATGTGATTCCGCTTCGTTTAAAAAAAGTATGGAACTATCTACTTTATTATAAAAGGAATAATTATCACTAAAAATAATATACGTATTGTATTTCAAATCCAAATCCGCATTAAATTCTGAAATATGTTTTTCTGAAATATTTTTAAGGATAGCATTGGAAACTGCAAATTCCCCAAGGTGATGATAACACTGTGCCTGCTTCAATTTGGCCCATAAAAACCTGGAGATGTTTTTATTTTTTTCAAAACCTATCGCCGCTGATTCAAACAAAATCAAGGCTGAATCCACCTTAGGAAAATCCATAAAGGATTCTGCCAACTGGTATTGCTCCTCCGGATTTTCAGATTGTGCAAAGCCACCTGCAGACCAGAAAATAAAAATTAGAAAAAATAGCCTCTTCATTTTTTGGGTTTTGTTTTTTATAAGTAGGTGGACTTAAATAAGTTATTTTTTTGGTGGATAGATTTTTAGTTCAGACAAGGCGAAAAACACAGGCGATGCCTAAGCATCGGCGAGTATTTTCAACGAAGTATAAACTAAAAAGATGTCGCCATAAAACATTTAGTTAATTGTGTCCACCTACTTACTTTCAATAATTATTAGTACATGTCAACATGCCATTTTATTTTTGCACAAAGTATTTTATTGGATTAAAATTAAAATATTTTTTATATCTGCTGGAATATTTCGCCAGATTTAACCAATTATAAATAAAAAAATACAAGATAAAGTTAAACCTATTGGAATAAAGATGGTTTCCTATCTTTAGGTAATCTTTTTATTATTCTAACAATTTAAACCAATTGATTTATGAAATCTGTTTTGAAACTTACTTTTCTGGGTCTGATTTTCGCATTTGTTGGCTGTAGCAGCCCGCAAGGCGAAAAAGCTCAGGTCAAAGATGCGGATACAACTACCCAAAAAACCGAAGCCGCACCCAACTTTTTTATTGATGCCAAAACCAGTAAAGTCAACTGGACCGGAGTCAAACCTACTGGAAAACACACCGGAACCATTGCCATGAAAGATGGTAATCTCGTTGTAGAAAACGGTCAAATCAAAGGAGGTTCATTTACCCTTGATATGAACAGCCTGACGGTAACTGATCTCAAACCCGGTGAGGGAAAAGAAGATCTGGAAGGTCACCTCAAGGGAGCTTCTGCTGAAAATGCCGATCACTTTTTTAATGTAGAAAAATACCCCACCGGGTCTTTTGAAATTACAAAAGTGGTAAAAGTCGAAGGTCAGGAAGATGCCAATTGCATGATTACCGGAAACCTTACTTTGAAAGGAACGACAAAGCAAGTTTCTTTCCGCACAATGGTCTCTGATGAGGGTGGAATTTTAAAAGCGACAACTCCGGTTTTTAAAATCAACCGAACGACATGGGGAGTTAACTATGGTTCAAAGTCTGTTTTTTCTGACCTTGGTGATAAGTTCATCAATGATGAGGTTGACCTGGTCATTGATATTACGGCCAATCCGGGATAAAAAATTGCCCTGATTTGAATAAAAAGCCAAAGTGGATTCCGCTTTGGCTTTTTTGTTTTTATTAAAAATCCTATATTCCGTTTTTAAAATTAATGTTCTCGGACAAATTTCAACAAAATGGATTACCGGCGGTTATTTGATATTCCGCAGCATCAGGCGCATAGTTACCCCCAAAAAATTGCCCTGGCCTGGAAACAAGAAAACAAATGGACTACTTTTTCTACTCAGGAAGTTATCGATCTTACTTTGCAGGTAAGTGCTGGTTTGATGGATCTGGGTCTGGAAAGAGGGGATAAAATTTCTATTGTTAGCTTTACCGGGAATCCTTATTGGAATTTTTTGGATCTTGGCGCACAACAAGCCGGAATCATTGTGGTCCCGATTTACCCCACCAGCAGTCCGGATGAATATGAATATATTTTAAAAGAATCAGAAGTTAAGGCCGTTTTTGCCTTTACTAAAAATTTATATGAAAAGGTTAATTCTATTAACGCTAATCTTCCAGATTTAAAACATATATTTTGTTTTGAAAAAGTAGAAGGCGTACCTCGCTGGAAGGATTTAATTAAAACTCCGGACGAGAATCACCTTGCAGAACTCGATGCCCTCCGCGCTGCTATCCACGAAGATGATTTGGCGACAATTATTTACACCTCTGGCACAACGGGTAATCCCAAGGGCGTAATGCTCTCCCATAAAAATATTGTCTCTAATATAAAATCTACCATCGCACTTCTTCCCATCGATTGTGAAAAAACGGCATTGAGTTTTTTACCGCTCAGCCATATATTTGAACGCATGGTTATTTTTTCATATATAGCAGTTGGTGCATCTGTTTATTATGCAGAAAGTTATGAAAAAGTCCTTTTCAATTTTAAAGAAGTGCGGCCGCATTATTTCACTTCTGTCCCAAGATTACTGGAAAAAATATATGATGGAATAATATCTCGTGGATTAGGGCAGGGCAAATTGAAAAAAAATGTATTTCTCTGGGCATTGAAATTGGGAGAAAAGTTTGACCTGAGATCCAAACCTTCTTTTGGATATAGATTAAAATTAAGTATAGCTAATTTTTTAGTATTTTCAAGATGGCGCAAAGCATTGGGAGGTCGTGTGGAAGGTGTTGTTGTGGGTGCAGCTTCTATGCAGGCCAGAATTGCCCGTTTGTTTTCGGCTGCCGGCATTCCCATCCGGGAAGGTTATGGCCTGACGGAGACCGCTCCTGTTTTAACTTTTAATCGCTTTGAACCGGGACTTGTGATGTTTGGAACAGTGGGAATTCCTGTGCCGGGAGTTGAGATTAAGATTGCAGAAGATGGGGAGATTTTGGCAAAAGGCCCCAATATCATGATGGGATATTATAAAAAAGAAGCATTGACAAAAGCTGTGATTAATGAGGAGGGTTGGTTTCATACGGGTGATGTTGGTGAGTTTACACATAAATATTTTCTTAAAATAACAGATAGAAAAAAAGAACTTTTCAAAACATCCGGTGGGAAATATGTCGCTCCGCAAAAAGTGGAAAATCACTTTTTGGAATCTCCTTTTATTGAACAAATTATGGTGCTGGGAAATCAACGCCCTTATACCACCGCTTTAGTTATTCCTAATTTTACGACTTTAAAATTATGGAGTGCTGAAAACAATATCCACTGGACCGGGCCTCAGTACATGGTGCTTGACCCTAAAATTATAGAAAAATTAAACACCGTCCGGGAGGAACTCAATCAGTCCCTTAGCAAAACGGAACAAGTAAAAAAGTTTACGCTCCTCTTTGAAGAATGGAGTAATGAAACAGGTGAATTGACCCCTACTCTTAAACTCAAACGCAAAGCTATTTTAAATAAATATGAAAAAAATATTAACCTAATGTATGAGTGAATTTAATGTGGAGTGTGGAGTGTGGAGTGTGGAGTGAAAAATTTTGAATTTTGTTTTATATGAAAAAAAGTATTTTATTTTGTTTATTCCTGGTTCTTTTTGCGGCTTGTAAGAATGAAAAAGCAACGGATAGTTTGTTGGTGGTTTCTGATTTGGATAATTTTTGGGTGGCGTATGATGAAATGAAAAAGACGACAGATTCTATCGAACAATTACAAATATTAAATAAATATTTTATTGATAAAGCAAGTTTGGGTCAGGAAAAGCTTTTTGAAGTCAGACGATATACGCCGGAAGAATATGTCAGCAATATTAGAAATTATCCCGGCTTTTATGAATCGGTTCGGAAAAACATGGGTAAGATAAAAACCCTGGAACCGGAGATCGAAAAAAGTTTGCAGGCTTTCAAAAAAATATACCCAAAAATGAAAGAAGCCCATGTTTATCTGGGTGTCGGTAATTATCGAACGCCCGGTACCACTGTCGGACAAATGGTACTTATCGGTTCGGAAATGTCTCTGACAGATGCTAACACTAATACTACCGAATTCCCGGAGCGTTTAGATTATTTTAAAAATTATACGAAAGAAAACCCTATTCATAATTTTGGATTCCTCTGTGCTCATGAGTTTGTTCACACTCAACAAACCGAGGCCATGAATGCCAATCTGCTTTCCAAATGCCTGAGGGAAGGCAGCGCCGAATACATGGCCGTATTGACTACAGGAAAAGCCTCCACCATTCCTGGGTTTCCTTATGGAGAAAAAAATAAAGAAAAGATATACGAACAATTTAAGAAAGAAATGTTTAACAATCACCATAGCTATTGGTTGTGGTCCAGCCAACCGAATCGTTTCGGGCATCGGGATTTGGGGTATTTTGTTGGATATCAAATAAGTGACCATCACTACAAAAATTCTAAGGATAAAAATCAGGCACTCGCAGATTTGATTGAATTAGATTATGCGGATGTGGAAGCGGTGAAAGCTTTTGTAGACAAAATTGGCTTTTTTGAGCAACCACTTTCTGAACTGGAAAAGGAATATCAAAAAAATCAACCGGAAGTCATAAAAGTAGAGCAAGACAAAGAATTATTTACTCTGCATTTTTCGGAGGCTATGAATCCTGATTCCCGTGGATTTGACTACGGGCCTCTTGGAGAGGATCATGTTTTAAGCGTTTCAGAAATTGTGGGATTCAATGAAGACTCCACCGTTTTTGTTTTTACAGCGAAGGTAACCCCTGAAAAAGAACAGCAAGTCACGGTTACGCACCGCTTTTTAAGTGCAAATGGAGTTGAGTTGAAACCGTATTTAATTTCTATAAATAAAAAATAAATTATTAAACGCCAAACTGCTGAAGGTGATGCTCGAGGTGTTTGGCAAAAAGATTATTCCATTCTTTGATTGACAATGGTCCGAAGGAAAGATTCTCCTTTCCATCAAAATGATCGGCTCCCATCTCTTGTACTTTTTTCATATAATTAATTAATCTGCTTTTTTCAACCTCAAAATCCTTTTCTCCTGTCATAACAAATTGTGGAGCTGTCCGGTTATTTTTTGCATAAGGTTTGTCACTAACGACAATATTTTTCACAAACAATTTCAACATAAACCGTCCAAAAAACCCAGGCTTTGGATGTTTATCTTCCAGTGCCATTTCATAAGCAACACTGCAATGCGCTAACATTTGTCCGGCATTCATTTTACCCCATTGAGCCTGAGTATCTGGTGTTAATTTTTCTATACGGGTAATAGCTGCCTCTAGCTCGGTTTTATCAAACAGATTAATCATATATAAATTTTATGTTATTGTGGTAGTGAATTAAAGATGTCGCTCAGCATGGTAACTGGATCGCACCAATGGTCCGCTTTCTACAAAATCAAATCCTTTATTCAAACCAACTTCCTTGTAATGGGCAAAGAGGTCCGGGTGAATATATTCCGATACTTCAAGGTGCATTTTTGTAGGTTGCAGGTACTGACCAATTGTAAGAACATCGCAACCATGAGCCACCAAATCGTCCATAATTTTATAAACCTGCTCCTTGTTTTCTCCCAGCCCCACCATTATACCTGACTTGGTACGCTTGCCAAAATTTTTAGTTCGCTGGATTTGTTCCAGACTGCGAATGTATTTTGCTTGCGGCCGCACTTTCCTGTATAATGCTTCTACAGTTTCCATATTATGAGAGACTACTTCCTGTCCGGCACTGATCATTCTTTCCAGTGCTTCCCAGTTTCCTTTGACGTCCGGAATAAGAGTTTCTATAGTCGTAGAAGGAGAAAATTCCTTGGTGAGTTTGACGGTTTGATACCAAATTTCAGCTCCCCGATCTTTGAGTTCATCCCGATTAACGGAAGTAATGACGGCGTGTTTGACCTCCATCAATTGGATAGCTTCTGCTACGCGGCGCGGTTCATCTTCGTCGTATTCGGGTGGTCGTCCGGTTTTTACAGCGCAGAAGGAACAGGAGCGGGTACAGGTATTTCCCAGTATCATGAAGGTGGCCGTTCCGGCACCCCAGCACTCGCCCATATTCGGGCAGTTTCCGCTTTGACAAATTGTATGGAGGTTATATTCATCGACCAGGCGACGAACTTTTTTAAATTTTTCTCCGATGGGTAATTTCACCCGAAGCCAATCGGGTTTTTTTCGGAGGGCTTTTTTACTTTCTACTACAGGTAAATCAAATTTCATTGCTCCTCAGGTGCGGTGTTTTATTATATAAAATATAAAATTATTAATTAATATCAGGAACGCCTTCCAAGTTGAACGGCGAGGTACAAATTTAAAAAATAAAACTGATTGCGGTCTACATTCGGAACCATTATATCTACATTTTTATAATAAACATCTAACATAGCTCCTACTTCCAATGCCCGGACAAACTCATCAAAGGCTCCTTTATCAAAATGCAATCCGATTTTAGCACGTCCTCCGGGGATTATTTTTGTTTCTTCTACTCCTTTGGTGAATTTTGCTCCCCCGTAAATGCGTGTAGGGTCCGTAAAAATGCCAGCATTTTCTTCTGTGTATTTTTCGGTTCGGAGTTCTATCTCATTTAAATCTTTTGTATAAATAAGTTCCAGATAGTAAGGTTTTAATAATCCAAGGGAAGGTCCAAAGGAATAAGTCATTCCAACGGCCACGCCCTTGCGGTTGGCTTTTTCAGAAAAGTATCGCTTTTGTCCCCAGGCAAAATGCAGGGTATAGAAATTATTGCGTTTTCCGTAGATAAAAGCATCAGATTTGGTGTTGAAGGGAGAATTAGTGGCATAGTCCACACTTTGCCGAATCTCTTTGGGATGATTGAGTTGGGTAAATTCCAGGTGATAAAACCGAGTATTGTAAAACGTGCGAATTTTACCCCAATTCACCCCAAATGCAAAGAGGCCGTTGGTGTGAATTCTAAAATCAAATGTCAATTCTTTATTATATAAAATACCTTTAGAATCCTGACCTGTTTCCAATTCCTGAGCGGAAAGGAGGGTCATGATAAAGAGAACAGGTAGTAAACAAATCCATTTTTTCATACCTAAAAATTATTGGGTTTGGGAATGCCGGATGTTTCAACTTTCAAGTTAAGGATAAAAACGATGAAAATCCCGGTTTTTATGCGTCAAAATCCTACCTTTTATAACTATTTTTGACCTTTTTTGGTTTAAAATTAAAAATTATGACTTCTACTGTTGAATATTTAGGCGGATTGCGCACCTCTGCTATTCATCTCCGCTCTCAAAATAGTATACTTACCGATGCTCCGATAGACAACCAGGGCAAAGGCGAAACGTTCTCTCCTACCGACTTGGTTGCGACTGCGCTGGCAAGTTGTATAATGACCATTATGGGCATTACTGCTGAAAAAAACGGCCTGGACATTTCGGGTGCAAAAGCGAGTGTAACCAAGACTATGGCCTCTAATCCAAGGCGCATTGCTCAGATTGATGTCATCATACAAATGCCGTCCAAAAATTACACCGAAAAAGATCGCAAATCACTGGAAGCTGCTGCACACGCCTGTCCGGTGGGTAGAAGTTTGCACCCGGAGACGAAGGAGGTTTTGACGATTCTTTGGGAGTAGGCAGGTGCTCAAATTAAACCGACTAATAGATTTTGGTATTGCTCATTCTAGTAAATTTTGTAATTGTATCGCAGGCTTTAGCCTGCCTCGTACGACGGAGTTGCAGACTAAAGTCTGCGATACAAATTGAAATAAAAGCATTTAGACTGGCGTAGGTTTCATCCCGATGAGTTTATCGGGATTTGCAACCTATGCCGAAATGTTTTTAGAGGTTTTTAACCTCCTCTTACTCAGGTTAAAAACCTATA